>JALTZE010000095.1 GCA_027051315.1 Micavibrio sp. | reverse complement strand
AACTTATACTAACCCACTGATTTTAAATGATTCTTTTATATTGCAAAAAACAATAACGTTATGGTAAAACATTTACATAAGATTAACAAACACAACTAATAAGCACTAAATTGAAAGTGTGGGGAGAAAAAAAATGTTGGTAGCAATAATGATAATAACAGCAGCTATAAATGGCGGACTTTATCTTGGAACAATAGCATATTCAAGTTTTGAAAATGCTAAAATAGTTAAAGAGTTCGACAAACTAAACGGGTAAATTCTACTAGCTAAAATTCTTTCTGGGGGGAAAGAAAAAGTACACACCCTTAAAAACACCGTCAAAATGGCGGTGTTTTTTTCTTACTAGACTATTTTATCAGTTAGTTTCATAATTAATCGTCCTATATATCAAGTCCTATATCTAATATGGGGGAAGAATGGGTAAGCCAGCCTATTGATATTAAATCGACACCTGTTAAAGCTATTTCACGGATATTAGCAAAATTAACTCCTCCTGATGCTTCTGTAATTATTTTACCATTAACAATATTTACTGCCTGACGAAGCAAATCAGGGGACATATTATCAAGCATAACTACATCTATATCATAATTTATAACTTGCTTTAGCTGTTCTAGATTATCGACTTCTACTTCAATTTTTGTCATATATCCTGCATTCTTCTTTGCTGCTTCTATTGCTGATTTTATTGAACCAGCTATGGCGATATGATTATCTTTTATAAGAACGGCATCATCTAAACCAAAGCGGTGATTTACTCCCCCGCCACAGTGAACTGCGTATTTTTCCAAAGCTCTAAGGGTTGGTGTAGTCTTTCTGGTACAACATATTTTGGCTTTGGTTTTTGATATTTCTTCAACAAATTTTTTAGTTTCGGTAGAAATACCTGACATATGAGAAATGATATTTAATGATGTTCTTTCAGCAAGCAAGATAGCACGGGCATTACCCTCCACAATCATTATATCTTGTCCTTTGATAACATTTTCACCATCAGATGATATTTTTCTAATATTGATATTTTTATCACATATTGAAAATACCTCAGCTGCCACATCAATACCAGAAATGACTCCATTTGCCCTTGCACGCATTACGGCTTTTATCTGTTTTTTTTCAGGAATTATGCTGTCCGATGTTATATCACCCCTGCTCCCAATATCTTCACTTAATGAAGTTTCTATAATTTTTTTATATATTAAAGGTGATAGTTTCATATTTATACCTCGAATTAGCTATATAATAAGTTAAGGATAATCTTTTCTAAAATGCGCGCCAATACTATTTTTTCTTTCCAATGCTGATGATGCTATGAGTTTTGCGGCAAGAGAACAAAGATATATCTCCCTATTTTCTGTTTTTTGTCCAACCTGAATCAATTTATCAATTGATTGCTGTAACATATTGTTATCCCTATAAACTCCGACATTATTAGTCATGATTTCTTTTATTTCCATTTCTTCGGGGAGCGGTGCAGAGACATATGGAGAAAGATTTATATTTTTCTCAACTTCTTTTATTCGGCTTTTTCCCAAAGAAGAAACAATATTTTTAGCGCATAATCTTCCTGTAATTAATGCTTCCAATAATGAATTGCTAGCAAGACGATTTGCCCCATGCATACCCGTACACGCAACTTCTCCACAAGCCCAAAGACCTTTTACAGAAGTTTTTCCTGTTTTATAGTCAATATGAACCCCGCCCATATGATAATGTGCTGCTGTTGTTATTGGTATTTTTTCTTTTTCAGGATTTATCCCTGCCCTTTCACATGATTTTAAAGCTGATGGATATTTTTCAATTAGTCCCCTTATATCCAAATAGACTTTTTTCCCTGCTATTATTTGGTCTTCTATGGCACGGCAAACGATATCACGGGGGGCAAGCTCTGCCATTTCATGAATATCACTCATAAATCTTTGACCAGAAGAATTCGTGATTTTTGCACCAGCCCCCCTTAAAGCCTCACTTATCATGGGCAGTGGCTCTAGTTCGCAATTGATTGCTGTGGGATGAAATTGAACAAATTCAAGATTTTTGCATTTTGCGCCTGCTTCAAAAGCCATAGCGATACCATAGCCCTTTGAGCAAGAAGGATTTGTCGTTCTAGCATACAAAGCTCCTATCCCGCCTGTAGCAAGGATAGTTGCCGACGATTTTATATTTTTCTCACCTTCTGCATATTTAATTCTAACGCCATTTACTGCATCTTTTTCCTTTAACAAAGAGATAACTTTCGCACCTGAGAGTTGAGTTATATGGCTCGAATTATAAAGATTTTTAGTTAGCACCCTCATTAATTCAAGACCAAAACTATCACGATTAGCGGTTAAAACTCTGTGCAGGCTGTGCGAGCCTTCTCTTCCTAGATATATTTTACCATCACTTGTATAATCAAAATTTACACCAAGCTTTACAAGATAATCTATTAATTCAGGCGCCATATTTACATAGTAAGAAACAACTTCTCTATCCGCGAATCCGCAAGAAGCTATCATCGTATCTTCTATATGTTTTTGTGGGGAATCTTCTTCTGATATAGGGGCGGCTATTCCTCCTTTTGACCAGTGGCTTGCAGTTTGTCCTTGCTCTGGCAGATTATCGGAAATTAGAAGTACTCTCAAAGGGGCAAGTGATATTGCCGCCATTAGCCCTGCTGAACCTGCTCCTACAATTATTACGTCTGCATCTGGGATATTAATTGACACTTTATTTACTCATTTCCAGCATAGCATCAACTGATTTTTTAGCTTTTATTGCGATTTGTTTATCTACAAAAATCTCTCCTGTTTCTTCTTGTAGAGATTTTAGGATTTTTGGCAATGTTATTTTTTTCATATGCGGGCATAGCTGGCATGGAGTGACTAAATTAAGGTCGGGGTTTGCCGCTGCTATATTATCGCTCATGGAACATTCCGTTATCAAAGCTGCTTTTTTGGGGCGTTTCTCTTCTACATATTGTTGCATTTGCGAAGTAGAGCCTGAAAAATCACATTCATCAACGACCTCTGGTGGACATTCTGGATGTGCGAGAATAACAACATCTTCATTTCTTTTACGGATATTTTTTATATCTTCTGGAGTGAAGCGTTCATGTACTTCGCAATGCCCCCTTTCCCATGTAATGACTTTTATTTCTGGGCATTCTTTGGCGACATTTAAAGCCAAATATTCATCAGGAATTAGAAGAACTTGTTTATGCCCTTGTTCTGCAAGTTTTTTTACTATATTAACCGCATTTGAAGATGTACAGCAAATATCAGTTTCCGCCTTAACATCGGCAGAAGTATTCACATAGGTTACGACTGGTGTGTTTGGATATTTTTCTTTTAATTTCTTAACATCATTCGCATTAATTGATTCAGCAAGTGAACAGCCAGCATCAAAATCAGGAATAAAAACTCTTTTTTCAGGGCTTAGAATTTTTGAAGTTTCTGCCATAAAGTGAACACCGCATTGAATTATAATTTCGGCATCTGTTTTTGCTGCTTCTTGTGCTAGCTTTAAAGAATCCCCTACTATATCAGCTACGCCATAAAAAATATCTGGAGTTTGATAATTATGGGCAAGGATTATAGCGTTTTTTTCTTTTTTCAGGCGGTTAATTTTATAAATATATGGCGCCATTGATTTCCAGTAGGCTTCGCTATACTGGCTATTTAGCTTATCGAATATGGAGGAAGTGGCTTGCGCTACTTCTTTTGTATATGCAAATTTTGTATTCATAATCACACACTCATAGTCAAGCGCTAGACTTTATGACATGATTTTTCTTTGTGCAAGTGATAAATTATCTATATTCAGATTATTCTAATAACATATTTTACAGCTATCTTTTTATATTACGTATATATTCTATGATATATGAGCCTTCTTTTGCTCCTTTATTTCCTCTTTGATATTGTTCTTCTGCTTCATAAAATTGCATGGCTGGCTCTATTGTTGTAACAATTGGTGCTGGGTGATATTTTCTTCTTTTTACATCTCGTAAAACTATATTTGCCATTTCTTTTTGTTTTTCATCCATATAGAAAATGACAGACCTTTTTTGTGAACCTTTACCGCTTCCACTAACGAATATTTTTGTTGGGTCATGGGCTTTTTTAAGAAAATATTCCACTAAATCTTTATATTTTAATTTGTTACTATCAAACATAACTTCGACAGCTTCGACATGCCCTGTTGTTCCTGTTTCAACAAGGTCGTAAGAAGGCTTGCTTATGTCGCCGCCTGTATAACCTACACGAGTTGAGATAACTCCGTCTAGCTCAAGTATTTTATTTTCAAGGTCCCAAAAAGAACCTCCAGAAAATATGGCAAATTCTGTGATAACTGGTTCTTTTTCTATTTCCGAAGGGATAATTCCTGCTATTTCTGCAGCAGGATTTGTAATAGATTCATTATCTTTCGT
>JALTZE010000094.1 GCA_027051315.1 Micavibrio sp. | reverse complement strand
ATTCTATATATTTGATTATATATTTTTGTCTATGTTATTCTTTTGTTTTTTTAATATTTGTATAAAGGTAATAGATAATGATTATTGGAGTTCCTAAAGAAATTAAAGTTTTAGAACATAGAGTTGGTTTGGTCCCATCATCAGTTAGGGAATTTGTTGCACATGGTCATAAGGTTATTGTGGAAACAAATGCAGGCGCAGGAATAAATTTTACAGATGACGATTATAAAAATGCAGGTGCAGAAATTGTTGATACAGCAAAAGAGGTTTTTGATAGGGCCGATATGATTGTAAAAGTCAAAGAGCCACAGCCTGTTGAATGTGAAATGTTACGTGAGAATCAGATATTATTTACTTATTTGCATCTGGCTGCTGATGCCAAACAGGCAAAAGGATTGATGGAATCGGGTTGTATTGCTATTGCATATGAAACAGTTACTGATATTTATGGTAGGCTTCCTTTGCTTGCCCCGATGAGTGAGGTTGCTGGACGTTTATCTGTTATGGTGGGGGCTAATTATTTACAAAAACATCATGGGGGCTGTGGTCGTTTGATTAGTGGTGTTCCTGGTGTTGATTCTGCAAAAGTTTTGGTTATAGGTGGTGGTGTTGCTGGATTTAATTCTGCACGTATGGCTGTTGGATTGGGGGCAAATGTTACGATTCTTGAAAGAAATCATGATAGGTTGCGTTATCTTGATGATTATTTTTCTGGAAAAGTGAATGTAATTTATTCAGGTAGAGATTCTATAGAAAAATATGGTTGCGAATCAGATATTGTAATCGGTGCTGTTTTGATTCCTGGTGCTTCTGCTCCAAAATTAATCAAAAGGGATATGCTTTCGAAAATGATTCCTAACTCTGTTATGGTTGATATAGCAATTGACCAAGGCGGTTGTTTTGAAACCAGTAAGGCTACTACTCATAAAGAGCCTGTGTATGAGGTTGATGGTATTGTACATTATTGTGTCGCAAATATGCCTGGTGCTGTTCCGCTTACTTCTGCTCTTGCTCTTAATAATGCTGTTTTACCATATGGATTGCAGATTGCAGATATGGGCTGGGTTGAGGCTGTGCGTTTAAATGAGCATCTTAAGAATGGGCTTAATGTTTGTAAGGGAAAAATAGTTTACAAACCTGTGGCGGATTCTTTGAATCTTGATTATTCTGATAATATTTCTGAATTAGCGGCATAATTTTAATATGGTTAATTATAAAATTAGCTATAAAGAAAAAAAGTCATTGACATGAGGCGTTAGTTTCATTATCAATGCCTCACCAGAAAATGAGCGGGAGTAGTTCAGCTGGTTAGAATGCCGCCCTGTCACGGCGGAGGTCGCGGGTTCAAATCCCGTCTCTCGCGCCATTATCTGGAAAACAAGAAGAACGTCCTTTTGGGGCGTTTTTTTTGTTTGTGGTTACATTAGAGTTTTTATATCTATTCTCTTGTCTGATTAGTGTTTTTATGTTCGAATAGTTGGGTCTTTTAAAAGATTCATTCATGGATGTGATATGTCTGATAGTTTTCTAATTGAGTATTTGCCAATTTTAATATTTTTTGTGATAGCAGGCGGGGCAGCGATTGCAGCGGTTGCTATGTCTTATATGGTTGGGCAGCAAAATCCTGACCCTGAGAAAAATTCTCAATATGAATGTGGGTTTGAGGCTTTTGCTGAATCACGTAGCAAGTTTGATGTTAAATTTTATCTAGTAGCTATATTATTTATAATTTTTGACCTTGAGATTGCTTTTTTATTTCCGTGGGCAATAGTTTTGGGTGATATTGGAATGTTTGGTTTTTGGTCAATGGTGCTGTTTTTAGGGATTCTAACTGTGGGTTTTGTTTATGAATGGAAAAAAGGTGCGTTGGATTGGGAGTAGTTTAAATGAGTCATGATAGTAAAATATTTGTTGCTCCTGAGTATGATTTAAGGACTGATGTGCCTGAGATTCCCCCCGCAACTGACCAAGATGTTGTTGCCGCTGCTATAAATAAGCATGTTCAAGAAAAAGGCTTTTTTATGGCTAGTGCCGATTCTTTGTTGGATTGGGCACGTACGGGGTCGTTATGGCCAATGACATTTGGTTTGGCTTGTTGTGCTGTTGAGATGATACATGCTTATATGCCTAGATATGATATTGATAGGCTTGGTATGGTGCCAAGACCTACTCCTAGGCAATCAGATGTAATGATTGTTGCGGGAACTCTTACTAATAAAATGGCGCCTGCATTACGTAAAGTTTATGACCAAATGGCAGAACCTCGCTGGGTTATCTCTATGGGGTCTTGTGCTAATGGTGGTGGTTATTATCATTATTCTTATTCTGTGGTAAGGGGATGCGACCGTATTGTGCCGGTTGATATTTATGTACCTGGTTGCCCACCAACTGCGGAAGCTTTGGTTTATGGTCTTATGCAGCTACAAAGAAAGATAAAAGAAGAAGGAAGTAGAAGGATTATCAGGGATTAGTTTTATGATTTATGATGAAATGCTTACCGATTTGGGAGAATTTATAGAGGAAGAATTGGGGAATTCTGTTCTTTCATTTTCTGTTGCTGGTAGTGAGTTATGTGTAAATGTTAAAAGAGATGATATTGTAAAAGTTGCCCTTTTCCTTCGGGATAATGGTGAATGCCTTTTTTCTGTTCTTGTTGATATTTGTGGTGTTGATTACCCTGATAGAGAAGAAAGGTTTGAGATTGTATATAATTTTTTATCTCTAAAGCATAATAACAGGGTAAGAATTAAAGTTACCACAGACGAAAATACGCCAGTTCCTTCTCTTTGTTCCATATATTCTTCGGCTGGGTGGTTTGAGCGTGAAGTATGGGATATGTTCGGTGTTTTATTTGATAATCATCCTGATTTGAGAAGAATTCTTACTGATTATGGGTTTGAGGGGCATCCTTTGCGTAAGGATTTTCCTCTGACTGGTTTTGAGGAAATTAGATATGATAATGATTTGAAAAGAATAGTGTATGAACCTGTGAAGCTTGAGCAGGATTTTAGAAATTTTGATTATTTAAGCCCTTGGGAAGGTGTTGGTAAAGTGCTTCTTCCTGGAGATGAGAAAGCTGAAAAATGATGGAAATGATGGATATAAAAGAAGATGTTAAAGAAGTTGATGAAGTTTCTTCAAGCAATATAAAGTCTTATACTCTTAATTTTGGCCCTCAACATCCTGCTGCTCATGGTGTTTTGCGTCTTGTTCTTGAGCTGGAAGGTGAGATTGTTGATAGGGCTGACCCTCATATTGGGCTTTTACATCGTGGTACAGAAAAACTTATAGAATATAAAACATATAATCAGGCAATTCCTTATTTTGATAGGCTTGATTATGTTGCTCCTATGAATCAGGAGCATGCTTTTGCGCTAGCGGTTGAAAAGCTTCTGAAAATAGAAGTTCCCGAAAGAGGGCAATATATAAGAGTTTTATTTTCAGAGATAACAAGAATATTAAATCATCTCCTTAATATAACTACTTATGCTCTTGATGTGGGTGCTATTACGCCTTCCTTGTGGGGTTTTGAAGAGCGTGAAAGAGGTATGGAATTTTATGACCGTGTTTGTGGTGCTAGGATACATTCTAATTATTTTAGACCTGGTGGAGTGGCTATGGATATTCCCAAAGGTATAGAAGGAGATATTCTAGATTGGGTTGATAATTCTCTTATGCGAGCTGTGGAAGATATTGAAACACTTTTGACTGAAAATCGTATATTTAAACAAAGAACAGTTGATATAGGGGTTGTGTCTGCAGATGATGCAATGGATTGGGGTTTTTCTGGTCCTATGCTTCGTGCTTCTGGTGTTCCTTGGGATTTAAGGAAAGCTCAGCCTTATGATGTTTATGAAAAGATAGATTTTGATATACCCGTTGGAAAAACTGGGGATTGTTATGCTAGATATTTAGTTCGTATGGAGGAGATAAAGCAATCTGTACGTATTATCAAACAATGTGTAGAGAATATGCCAGAAGGTGCGGTAAAAGCGGAGAGTAATAAAATTACTCCTCCTAAACGCGTGGATATGAAAATGTCTATGGAAGAACTTATACATCATTTTAAACTTTATACCGAAGGTTATCATGTTCCTGCGGGTGATACATATAGTGCTGTTGAAGCTCCTAAAGGAGAATTTGGAGTATTTTTAGTGGCTGATGGAAGTAATAAGCCATATAGATGTCATATTAAAGCCCCTGGATTTGCGCATTTACAGGCTTTGGATTTCTTGTCTAAGGGGCATATGCTTGCAGATACTGTTGCTATTATTGGCTCAATGGATGTTGTTTTTGGAGAAATAGATAGATGAGATTTCTAACTCTGGTTTTAGGTTTTTTAATTGTGATGTCGTCAAGTTCTTATGCTCTTGACCGTAAAGATATGTGCGAAGTGATTGGAGAGGCGATAAAAAGAATAAA
>JALTZE010000093.1 GCA_027051315.1 Micavibrio sp. | reverse complement strand
TTATGTAACTATATATCAGGATTTCTGAAATTTAGAAAATCTAGCGCATCTGCGTTTATATTATTTATTTAAATGGAGAAAAAAATGAATATCAAAAGAAAAACAGTCAAATCCTTGATTGCTGGGGCAGTTGCTTTGACTATTGCAAATGCGGGTTCAGCAAATGCAATGGTTGATACGAAAGGAAATGAAAAATGCTATGGAGTGGTTAAAGCTGGCAAAAACATGTGCGGTAGAAAAGATGGTAAACACGCCTGCATGCATATGGCTGAAACAGATGGCGACCCAAATGAATGGATATTAGTTCCCGAAGGTCTATGTGAAAAACTTGTAAATGGTTCTTTGGAGCCTCCTCATACAAATGACGATGAAGCAAAAGAAAAATAATAAATTAATAAAATCCTTACCAGCAGATAATTTATTATCTGTGGTAGGGGTTGGCTTACGAACAAAACATTATGATGAGATACTAAATAAACCCGATAATATAGGTTGGTTAGAAGTCCACCCAGAAAATTATTTTGGTGGTGGGATTAATTTATATTATTTAGAAAAAGCCAGAGAATTATATGAGATAAGCTTTCATGGGGTTGGTTTAAGTCTTGGCTCTGACAAACTAGTATGTAAAAACCATCTTACACAAATAAAAGAGCTTATCGATAGATTTGAACCTTTTTCTTTTTCTGAACATCTATCATGGAGTGCTTCTGGAAATGCTCATTTAAATGACCTTCTCCCTCTCCCGTATAACAAAGAGGTTGTTAATAGATTATGCAGTAATATCAATTATGTTCAAGATTTTCTTAATATGGAGATTCTGATAGAAAATCCTTCCACTTATATATCTTTTGGCGAAAATGAGATGAAAGAGTGGGAGGTTATAAATGAATTATCATCAAAAACGGGCTGTAAAATATTATTAGATATAAATAACATATATGTACAATCTCAAAATCATGGATTTAGTCAGTTTGATTACATTGATAATATTAATCACGATAATATCTATGAGCTTCATCTTGCAGGGTATAGTGAATTCTCCTTTCCTGACAAAAAGCAAAAAATACTCATAGATACGCACAGTAAGAAAGTGCATGACCCTGTATGGGAGTTATTTTCATATGCTATGAAGAAATTTGGCTGCACAATTCCAACATTAATAGAATGGGACGATGATATACCAAGCCTTGATATATTATCAGCAGAAGCTGCTAAAGCCGAAAAAATTATAATTAATAAGTCTTGCCCCTAAAGGAGCTTCCAATGCTGCGGCTTAAAGATATACAAAAGTCATTTATTGAAACTATCCTTGATAAAAATAAGAATTGTAATAGCGAATTTAAATCATTATTTGATGAAAATAATATATCGATAGAAGATAGAATATCTATATATAGAGGGCATTTTATAGCAAGTCTAACCGCTATTTTAAAAGATACATATCCAGCCACTACTAAAATTGTTGGTGATAAATTTATGGAGGCTATGAGTAGGGAATATATATATCTAAATCCCCCTAATAGTGGTTGCCTTAATTTATATGGTTCATCATTTCCTGAATTTGTAAAAAAATTCGAAGCAACTAAATCATTGCCCTATCTTGCTGATGTTGCTGAATTAGAAAAGATAATTAATTCAGTATATTACGCAAAAGATGATAAACCATTACTTCCACAAAATATATCTGAAAGCTGTAATTTATCCCTTGCCAGTTCTGCTTGCTTGTTTTCTTCAAAATTTCCCGTAGATTCTATACGTGATTTTGTTATGTCTGAGGATAAAAATAATCCACAGCAGCTTGATATATCCTCTGGTGGTGTATCTTTGTTAATATGTAGAAAAGGAAAAGATACAATAATCTACCAACTAGAAGATAGTGAATATAAGATATTGAAATTAATAGGTAATAGCGGTATTTTGGAAGATGCTCTTACATCTATATTAATCAAATATCCTGACTTCAATTTTTCCGAATTTATCCAAAAATTTATCCCTATTGGTTGCTTCAAAGATGTATCCTACTAATAAATAGAGCATATATTGTGGAAAAATATTTGGTATAAAAAATATAATATTAAAATCATTCATTGAAAAATATTCATAGTAAATTTATATATGTTTTCATGAAAAATATAACTATCAGAACAAAAATTATATTATTACTTACCATAGCCCCCTTATGTTTTTTGCTTGACCAATTAACAAAATGGTTGGTTTTTAAAGATAATGAAACATTTATCCAGTGGCTGGTTAAATTTGGCACAGCTGTACAACATTATAAATATACAGAGATTCTTCCTTTTTTTAATATAGTAGAAATATGGAATTTTGGTATATCATTTGGTTTATTTTCTCAAAATAATGATTACGGACATTTATTTTTAATAGCAATCGCCATTACCATATGCATAATTTTTCTTGTCTGGTTGTTTTATGTTAATGAAAAACTAATTATATTTGCTATCCCTATATTAATAGGGGGAGCTCTAGGAAATATCTGGGATAGGCTCAGATTCCAAGCGGTTGCAGATTTTTTAGATTTTCACGCTTTTGGTTGGCATTATCCATCTTTTAATTTGGCTGATACATTTGTGTTTATTGCTATTGCACTTATAGTTTTTGATGGGTTATTCTTGGAAAAGAAGAGAGATTCTGCCAATCAAAAGAATATCAATCAAGAGAAAAATAATAATGATTAAATATATATCACTAATATCTTTGTTAACTATATCCATAATATCTTTATCTTCATGCGAGGGAGTAAAGGAGGAGCTTGGGTTGGGCAGGAATGTTCCAGATGAGTTTGCTGTTATAAAAAGAGCACCATTAGAAATTCCAGATAGCCTAATTTTACCAAAGCCCCAACCAGGGGTTAGCAGACCTCAAGAAATTAGCACAGATGAAGAGGCAATAAAAACAGTATTGGGCAATGAAACACAAGATACAAAACAAATATCACAAATAGAAGCGCAGTTACTACAAAAAGCAGGAGCAGACCAAGCACAGCAAAATATAAGAACAATAGTAAATAAAGAAACAGAAACATTTGAGCACAAGAATTTACCAGTTGCAAAAAAACTTTTAAATATAGGAAAGGGTAAACCCACTTCTGAAATAGTAGATGCAAAAAAAGAAGCGCAAAGGATAAAGGAAAATATAGAAGCTGGTAAACCTATAACCGAAGGTGAAACCCCTTCCATTTTGAAATGATTAAATCATATTCATAGGTGATTTATCTTTAGGACTATCTATGTAATTATTCTTTCTCAAAAAATGCTCTAGACCAATTTGCTTTCTTCTTTTTAGGGCATTATCTATATCTTCCCAACTTCTATCCTTTATTAAGTGAATAGAACCAGAATTTCTATCAGGATATACTCCAAAAATATTTTTATGTTCTTCAACAAGGGATAAAACAAGTCTATCAATATAACAAGATAGATTTGATGCTTTATATTTATCAGGATTAGACTTAATTTCTTTATCTACAGAGCTAAAAGTTCTTCTTGAATTTTCAGAAATTTTAAACTTATTTGCAGATGGGAAATAAGAATTTTTAACAAAGAAATTAATCACACATTGTCTAAGAGTTTCTTCATCATTTATAATATCAATATCAGCATTGCCAATTGCTATTACTTTTTTAAATTCACTGCAAAGCTTGCCACGTCTTTTTTCTATAGCAGCTTTTAATGTTCCCCATTTTAGAGGTGAGCCATTTTCCACATAATCTTCATCTTTTATATTTTCAGAAGAATTTTCAAGAAGTCTTCCTACCATATTCTGAGTAACGTAAAATAGCGAACCCAAACCATTACGCATTAAAAGCTTATCAAGCGCACCAAAAGACATGTTCCCCATATTTGGTATAAGCTTTTTGCTTGCCTTTGGTATCTCTTCATATTTTATGATATGGTCTATTATTATTTGTTCGGCTCTTTTTAGGTCAATTTCACTTTTTTCTTTTATCAGACCATTTTTGTAATAAAAATCCTCTAATGATATATAAATTTTGCTATTCCATCCCTTTCCAATATCTTCCCAAGATATATATTCATGACCTTCTACAGCACCAGCATCTTCATAAGGATATATACCATATTTATCCTTATATTCTTTGGCAAATCTAATAACCATATTATCTATAAATTCAGATAACCCACTCGCGCCGAGAATTTCTTTATTCGAAGATATTTCATGGTCTATCTGTCTTACATTAAGATATGGATATAAAATTAAACTATCATTGCGTCCAGTGCTTGGAAATTTCTTTCTAACTTTTAATTCTACAAGAATAATATCATCATATTTTTCTTCTTTTATAGCATATTTACTGTTAAATGCTGCCCTTTTTAGCCCCTGAAACGAGATTTCAGAGGCACTACATGCAATATTTATATCTGTCCACGCTATATTGCTATGCGATGGCATAGAATATTCGTTAATATCTTCATATGTTC
>JALTZE010000092.1 GCA_027051315.1 Micavibrio sp. | reverse complement strand
TATTTAAACTGGTCAAATCTATGGCTGAAAATATGAAAGACCAATAGTTTTTGCTTGCTTAAATGTAAATAAATAGTAAAATTCAGGCTCGGCTATGACTAGGCGAGCCTTTATCTTATCTTCTGATTACATATCTAAAACAAAATATACGGGAAATATACCTACATATGAGCAATAAAAAACTTAAAAACTATATTTTTACAAGCGAATCTGTATCAGAAGGTCACCCTGATAAAGTTTGTGACCGTATATCAGATGCTATTGTTGATTATTATATAGCAAAAGACCAGCACGCAAGAACAGCTGTAGAAACTGTTGCCACTACTAATTATGTTGGTATTTTAGGGGAAACACGCTGTTCTGGTGATGGGATAAATCATGAAGAAATTGAGCAAATAGCCAGAAATGCAATTAAAAAAATTGGATATGACCAAGAAGGCTTTAGTTGGAAAAATGTTGAAATTGATATAAAAATTCATGAACAATCGCAAGATATTGCAATAGGCGTTGATGCTGATGGTGATAAAGATGAGGGAGCAGGCGATCAGGGAATAATGTTTGGCTTTGCCACTAATGTAAATGAAGCATATATGCCCCCTGAAATTTATTATTCACATAAGATATTGGAGGCTTTGGCTGATGATAGACATTCTGGTGTTTTACCTGATATTGAGCCCGATGCAAAGTCGCAAGTAACATTAAGATATGTTGATGGGAAAATTGTTGGGGCAGATTCTATCGTTGTTTCAACACAACATAAAGAAGGAATTTCTCAAAAAGATGTAAGGGATATTGTAAAACCTTACGTGGAAAAGGTTCTTCCTGATGGCTGGATGTGCCCAGATGATAAATTATATATAAATCCTACTGGACGTTTCGTTATTGGTGGTCCTGTTGGTGATACAGGGCTTACAGGAAGGAAAATTATTGTTGATACTTATGGTGGGGTAGCTCCCCATGGTGGTGGAGCTTTTTCTGGAAAAGACCCAACTAAAGTAGATAGAAGTGCCGCATATGTAGCACGATATTTAGCTAAAAATATTGTTGCTGCTGGTTATGCTGAAAAATGCCTGATACAGCTATCTTATGCCATTGGTGTATCATATCCTATATCTGTATATGTTAACCTTAAAGGTACAGGAACAGTCAAAGAACAAGTAATAGTAGATGCCATAAATAAAATTATAGATTTATCGCCAAGAGGAATAAGGGAGCATCTTCAACTTAATCGCCCCATATATGAAAGAACTGCTGCCTATGGACATTTTGGTAGAGAAGCCGAGTCAGATGGAGGGTTTTCTTGGGAAAAACTTGATTTAGTAGAAAAGCTTCGCAATGAAATCGGATAAAAATTTAACAAAAAATAAAAATGTTTTTGTTAGAAGGCATGGTCGAAAGCTAAATTCACAAAGGAAAGAGGCTTTAGATAACTTAATGCCTGTTTTGGGTATAAAACCCGAGCTTATTACTAATAAAGGTGACTTACCCCCTACTGTACTTTTCGAAAATGTTTCCACAAAAATATATATGGAGATAGGTTTTGGTAATGGCGAACATGTTAAAGCCTTGATGGAAAAATATCCTGAGAATAATTTTATTGCTATTGAGCCTTTTGTTAATGGCATGTCTGCATTTTTAAAATCAATATATGAAACCAACCTTAGGAATGTACGTGTATGGATGGAAGATGCACTAGATGTTGTGAAATCTCTGAAAAGCAACTCGATTGATGGTATGTATATTTTAAATCCTGACCCTTGGCCAAAAAGCAAACATCACAAAAGAAGAATCGTAAGAAAAGAAACTCTTAACGAATATTCCAGAATATTAAAAGATGATGCAGAGTTTATAATGTCAACAGATGTTGATGAGCTTGCTGAATGGATGGCAATTTCAACACAAAATCACCCTGATTTTGAGTGGACAGCCACATCTTCATATGATTGGAAAAATATGCCAGAAGACTGGATACAAACAAGATATGAGAAAAAAGGTATAGAAGCAGGAAGAAAACAAACATATTTAATATTTAAAAGAAAAAAACGATAAAATATCTTGCAAATAATAAATAAATCTGTATATTGACCAGCAAATAACCGTTAATTTTATCGGGGTGGCTCAAAAGCCGCCTTTTTTGTTAGGTTTTGTTAATATGAGATTATCACCACTTGAAAAAAAACTTTATGAAATTTCAAATCCTATTATTGAAGATTTTGGATTTAAAACTGTTTTAGTGAAATCATATGGACAGGCTGGTGATTTCACGATTCAGATTATGGCAGAAAATCCAGCCACAGGAAGGCTTGGGGTTGATGATTGTGCTAAGATAAGTCGTGCAGTGGCCGCAATTTTAGATGTAGAAGACCCAATTGACGGAGCGTATAAGCTGGAAATTAGCTCGCCTGGAATAGATAGACCTTTGGTAAATATTGATGATTATAAAAAATTTAAAAGCTTTGAAGCAAAAATAGAGATTGACATGCCACTCGATAATGGTCAAAAACGTTTCAGGGGTTTTATAAAAGATACCAAAGATGACGTAATAATATTGGATACAGATACAGGAGATATTGAACTTCCTCTATCTTCTATCATAAAGTCAAAGCTGGTTTTAACTGATAGATTAATTGAAGCAACTGCAAAAAAGTAAAATAGTGAGGACAAGATGGAATTACTTCAAGTAGCAGATACAGTAGCAAGAGAAAAAAATATTGATGCAGAGATTGTTCTTTGTGCAATGGAAGAGGCTATTCAAAAAGCTGGGCGTTCAAAATATGGTCATGATTTTGATATTCGTGCCCATATTGATAGGAAAACAGGAGATATTGCACTTAAAAGATATAGAGAAGTTTGCAATGAAGAAGATATAGAAAATGAAGCTGCTCAAATTCCGCTTGATTTTGCAAAGAAAATTAAAGAAGACGCTGAAATAGGTGATTTTTTAGTTGATGACCTCCCTCCTTTGGATTTTGGGCGTATTGCTGCTCAAACTGCTAAACAAGTGATAATGCAAAAAATACGTGAAGCAGAACGTAAAAAACAATATGAAGAATTTAAAGATAGAGTTGGTGAAATTATTAATGGCTCTGTTAAAAGAGTTGAGTATGGAAATCTTACTGTTGACCTTGGAAAAGCAGAAGCAATATTGCGTCGTGATGAGGTTATTCCTCGTGAAAACTATAAAGTTGGCGACCGTGTACGTGCTATCATTTATGATGTACGTGAAGAAGTAAGAGGACCTCAAATATTCCTTTCAAGAACACATCCAGACTTTTTGGTTAAATTATTTACTCAAGAAGTTCCTGAAATATACGATGGTGTAATTGAAATAAAAGCAGTGGCAAGAGACCCTGGAAGCCGTGCGAAGATTGCTGTTACCTCACGTGAAGGTTCTATCGACCCTGTTGGGGCTTGTGTAGGTATGCGGGGCTCTCGCGTACAAGCAATTGTTAATGAGCTTCAAGGTGAAAAAATAGATATTATACCTTGGACTGATGATATAGCATCGCTAACTATCGCAGCTCTACAGCCCGCAGAAATTAGCAAAGTTGTCATGGATGAAGATAACAATAAAATGGAAATAATTGTTCCAGAGGAGCAACTATCTCTTGCTATTGGTCGTCGCGGACAAAATGTAAGGCTTGCTTCCATGCTGACTGGCTGGGATTTAGATATTATGACTGAAGAAGAAGAATCAACTAGAAGAGCAGAAGAATATAAAACTCGTTCTGGTTTGTTTATAGAAGCTTTGGATATTGATGAAGTTATTGGACATCTTCTTGTTGCTGAAGGTTTTGTAAGTGTCGAAGAACTTGCAGAAACTCCTATTGAAGAGCTAAATCAGATAGAAGGTTTTGACGAAGATATTTCTACTGAGCTTCAAAATCGAGCTAAAAATTGGGTGGAATTACAAGCAAACCTTCTTGAAGATAAAAAAGAAGAACTTGGTTTATCCGATGACCTTACAAATTTTGAAGGACTTAGCGCAGATAAGATTATAAAACTTGGTGAAAATGATATTCATACGCTTGATGACCTTGCTGACCTTGCTGGTGATGAATTAGTGGAAATATTAGGTAATGATTCAATTACCGAACAAGAAGCTAATGATATTATTATGAAAGCACGTGAACATTGGTTTGCAGATGAAGATGCTGCAAAAGAAGCAAAAGAAGAAGATAAAGATTCTAAGCAGGCTGAAAATGCCGCTTAGAGGCTTTAAATATATGAAAGGAGTGGTACGTTGCCTTATTCAGGGAACGAAAATGTTGATAATTACAAAAATTATGAAGATGTCATAGTAACATCTTCTGATTGTGATGATTTGCGTGCTCCTTTTTATTCATCCAATCTTGAAAAAATAAAATTAAATCTGGCACCAGATGGGACTATAGTTCCTGATATATATAAAAAACTTCCAGAAGAAAATTCTTATTACATACACCCAACAAAAGAAGCTTTCAATCGATTGGAAAAAGAATTATCT
>JALTZE010000091.1 GCA_027051315.1 Micavibrio sp. | reverse complement strand
ATACTGAACAGCAGCTGGAGACAATAAAATGCTATCAATGAAAACAGTAAACAGTTACTAAACTACTGCTTTGTTTGGTGTTTATTACTTTTATTTTGTGTTTGTTTATGCTTTTTCTAAAGAAGAAATATTTGAAATAAAAGAACATATTGAATCTTTGGAAGATATTGTATCAAATATTAGAAATGGCAATCATTCCAAAGATAATTTAGAAAAAGATAAGCATGGAGCTGGAACCCCTGACGCTGGTCTTAAAAAAGCTTTGGCTTCACGTATTGATGATATAATTTTGCCCTCACCTTCTCATTCTTTTGATGAGTCTATGAATACCGCGTCTGATGATGATATTGATATGTTTTCAGATACTGTTGTTGGCGAGCTCCTTCATGATGCCGTTAAACATAATAAATTAGAAGTATTTGCACAGCCAGTTGTTAGTTTACCTCAAAGGAAAATTATAGCTTTTGAACTTTTGACTAGAATAAGGGCAAGAGCGGGGCTTTATCTTCCCGCTGCTAGATATATTAATTTAGCAAAGGAAGAAGAGCTGATTGAAATTCTTGATAATGCTTTGCTGCTTAATTGCCTAAAATTTATAAAAAATAATGAAAATAGCAAAGATTCTACGCCGTTCTTTTTAAATATTACAGAAGCGACCTTGAAAGATGCTGGATTTATGAATGCTCTTTTACCTTTTTTGAAAGAAAATAAGGAGATGGCTGGGAAAATTGTATTTGAAATGTCCCAACAAGAATATAACAGCCTTTCAGGAAAATTATCCGATATAGTACTAGGTTTAGCAAAAATAGGGTGTCGTTTTTCAATGGACCAGATTACAAAGCCACAAATTGATATGAAAACTATGCGTAAATATCATGTGGAATTTCTGAAAATACATGCCGAACATTTAATGTTGCTTTCAAAATCAGATGATGGGCTAAAAAGACTGCGCAATATGGTGAAAGGGCTTAATCTTGCTAAAATTAATTTAATTGTTGATTATGTGGAAAATGAAAATCAAATTAGAGAATTGCTAGATGTCGATATCGCTTTTGGTCAAGGATATTTGTTCGGACGACCAGAACATGAAATGACTTTTAAACTTTCAAAAAAGAAATTTGCATAAATGAAATTATATAAGGGCATATCAGAAATCATTGATGATTATGATGCTTTTTTTCTTGATATTTGGGGAGTGCTGCATAATGGTGTTTATGCATATCCTGAAACAAATGAGTGTTTAGAAAATATACTTAATCACGGTAAAAAGATTTGTCTAATATCCAATACTCCACGTAGAGAAGAGCAAATAAAAGTTCAAAATGAATTATACGGTATCCCAAAAAATCTGTATCATAATGCCCAAACAGCAGGTGGAGAATGTTTTAAACGAGTAAAGGAGTTTGAAGGTAAAAAATGCCTATTTATGGGCTCTGACCTTTTCATGGAAATTATAGATGGCGTTGATTTAGAGCTTGTAGATTCTGCTAAAGAAGCAGATTTTATATTAAATGCTATATCTGGGACTTCACTTGTTGGAAAAAAACATGCAAAAGAACATCTAAAAGAAGCAATAAAATATGATTTACCAATGTTATGCGCCAATCCTGATTTGGTTGTTCATGTTGGTGATGAACTTCTTAAATGTGCGGGAAGTTACGCAAAGATTTATGAAGATATGGGTGGAAAAGTTGAATATTTTGGTAAACCTTATGAATCTATTTATAATTCTGCGTTAAATGCTGTTGGAAGAATTGATAAAAGCAGGATATTGGCTGTTGGCGATTCTTTGCTCACAGATATTAAAGGGGCTAATAATTTTGGTATAGATAGCCTATTTAATCTTACAGGTATTCACAAAGAAGAAATAAATCCAGAAGGTGGAAAAATAAATTTTGATAAAGTTACAGATTTTATTAATAAACAAAAATATGTACCCACTGGAATTATTGAAGGGTTTAAGTGGTAATAATTTATTATTTAATCTTTTCATTTTCTATTTAATAGGTTTTAATCTCTTTATCTTTAAATAAACAGGATTATTACCATGCGAGTTTTTAGCATTTTTATTGCTATTTTATTGTTTTCTTTCCCTGCATTGGCTCAAGATAGCGAATCTATTGAGAATATTATAATTAATAAAGCACAAAATTCTCTTTCTTCTGATGTTTCCAATGCTGTTCACGGTATAGCTTTGCATGGTGATATTAAATATCCTGCTGATTTTAAGCATTTAGACTATGTTAATCCTGATGCCCCAAAAGGTGGGTTTTTAAAAATGGCAACGTCCAGAGGATTTGACTCCCTTAATCCTTTTATTGTTAAGGGGAGTTCTGCTCCTGGACTTGGGTTATTTGTTTATGAAAGTTTGATGGAAAAAAGCAGAGATGAGCCTTTTTCCGTATATGGGTTACTGGCCGAAAGTGTAGAGCTTGGTAAAGATAAATCATATGTAGCCTTTAATATAAGGAAAGAGGCTAAATGGTCTGATGGTGTTCCAGTTACTGCCAATGATGTTGTGTGGAGTTTTAATGCTCTTATAGAAAAGGGTACTCCTCATTATCGTGCGTATTATAAAGATGTAAAAAATGTCTATGCAGATAATGAAAAAAGAGTGGTTTTTGAATTTAAAAATAACAAAAACACAGAATTACATATGATAATTGCCCAAATGCCTGTCCTACCAAAGCATTTTTGGGAAAAAAAAGGACGTGATTTTGGTGATGTTATTACAGAAGCTCCGCTAGGGAGTGGCCCTTATAAAGTAAATAATATAAGAATTGGACAATCAATAGAATATGTTCGTGATGAAAATTGGTGGGGTAAAAATCTTCCTGTAAATAAGGGGAGATATAATTTTGATAAGATAAGATACGATGTTTACCGTGAAGATAATGTAGCATTAGAAGCCTTTTTTGCTGGTGAATATGATGTGCGTTTTGAAAATGTTGCCAAATTATGGGCAAAAGCATATGATGTGCCACCTGTAAAAAAAGGCGATATTATAAGGCAAGCTATTCCCCATAAAAATCCTGCTGGAATGCAGGCTTTTGTATATAATACAAGACGTCCTGTATTTTCCGATATAAATGTTAGAAAAGCATTGTTATATGCTTTTGATTTTGAATGGGCTAATAAGCAATTTGCTTTTGGAACATATATTAGGAATGACAGCTATTTTGAAAATTCCGAGCTTGCTTCTTCTGGACTACCAGAGGGGAGAGAGCTTGAAATTCTTGAAAAATTTAAAGGTAGGATTCCAGATGAAGTTTTTAACACTGTTTACAAACCGCCTGTAAATGATGGAACAGGGAATAACCGCGCCAATCTTCGTAAGGCTAGAAAAATTCTGAAAGATGCTGGTTATGTTATGAATGAAGATGGTATTCTTGAAAATAAAAATACAGGCGTAAAACTTGAATTTGAGATAGTGGATAATAATCAGGCGTTTGAAAGATGGGTTATGCCCTTTATTCAAAATTTGAAAAAAATAGGTGTGAAAGCTAATTTTAGGGTTGTGGATTCTGCTCAATATCAAAATAGAATGAATAATTTTGATTTTGATATGACGATTCTTACTTTCCCCCAATCAGACAGCCCCGGTAATGAGCAACGAAATTATTGGAGTTCAGAAAAAGCAAATCAGATAGGTTCAAATAACTATACTGGTATTGCTAACAAGGCGGTTGATGAGCTGGTTGAAATGGTGATAAATGCTCCAAATCGTAAAGAGCTTATATATAGGACAAGAGCTTTGGACCGTGTGTTACTTCACTATCATTTAGTTATACCTCAATGGCATTATAATGCATGGCGTATAGCATGGTGGAAGAAATTACACCACCCCAAAAAGCTAGGTGACCATGACCCTGGTGTTGAAGATACATGGTGGATATCAAAAAGCCCAGATGGAGATAACTGAAAATAATGAAAACGGCAATTGTAATACCAGCACGATATGGTTCAACTAGATTTCCTGGAAAGCCTTTGGCTATGCTTGCTGGAAAATCAATGCTTCAACATGTTTATAATAATGGTTTAAAGGCAAAAGAGGCTGTATCTGGTGATTGTGAATTGATAGTTGCCACTGATGACATGCGCATAAAAAATCATTGTGATGAATATAATATGACTTGCGTTATAACTTCTGATAAATGCGAAACTGGTACTGACAGAGTTATGGAGGCTGTGGCTAGTCTTAAACAACGCCCCGAATTTGTTGTTAATTTACAAGGTGATGCACCATTTATTTATGATAAAATTATATCTTCTGTAATAAGTGATTTTATAGAAAATCCAAATATTGACATTGTTACCCCTGTTATTGCTCTTTCTTGGAAAAGTCTTGACCTGTTAAGAGAATTTAAAAAGACAACGCCTTTTTCTGGAACTACTGCAATATTGAGCAAAGATAGAAATTGCCTGTGGTTTTCCAAAAAAATAATTCCAGCAATACGCAAAGAGGAAATATTGCGTAACAAATTAAATAACTCACCTATATAT
>JALTZE010000090.1:1805-4507 GCA_027051315.1 Micavibrio sp. | reverse complement strand
ATTTAATGCTGAATCTTTTATTCTTGAAAATGGTATGCAGGTTATAGTTATTCCTAATCATAAAATTCCTGCTGTAACCCATATGATATGGTATAAGGTAGGAGCAGCAGATGAGCCTGTTGGAAAATCAGGTATTGCACATTTTTTTGAGCATTTAATGTTCAAAGGTACAAAAGAAGTAAAAGCTGGTGAATTTTCAAAAATTGTAAAATCATTAGGTGGTAATGATAATGCTTTTACATCACAAGATTATACTGCCTATTTTCAATCGCTCCCATCTGAGCATCTTGAAGTTGTTATGAAGATGGAAGCTGATAGAATGAATAATCTTGCTCCCCCGCTTGAAGATTTTGTATCAGAAAGAAAAGTTATAATAGAAGAAAGACATAAAAGAACGGACAATAATCCGCAAGGAAGATTTATGGAGCATTTTAAGTCGCTGTTATTTATTAATCACCCCTATTCTATACCTGTTATTGGTTGGAAACATGAAATCGAGAATCTGGACTGGGAAACTGCCAAAAATTTTTACGATAAATGGTATGCTCCGAATAATGCTTTTGTCGTTATATCTGGTGATATAACTTTAGAAAAAGCAAAGGAATTAGCAAAAAAAACATATGGTAAACTTCCTGCAGAGGAAACACCTACCAGATACAGGACTAAAGTTCCGCCTTTATCTGGTATTGTAAAACTTGAATATAAAGATATTAATGTAAAACAACCATTATGGGTAAGAGGATATAGAGTAGCATCAAATAATCAAAATATAAGGGAGTCTTTAGCTTTACAGGTTTTAGAAGAGTTAATGGCTGGCAACCCTGCTAGCAGACTTTATAAAGATATGGTGGTTGATAAAAAAATGGCGAGCTCTGTTAGTATGAGTTATAATGGCTACGCGATTAATGATGGTACATTAATGATTTATGCAGAGCCTATCGATATATCTAAACTTGAAGATATAAATAAAGAGATTGATAGGCAGATAAAAAAATTGATTGATGAAGGTATTTCTGAAGAAGAGCTTACAGAAACAAAAAACCGCTTAATTGATGCCTCGATATATGCAAGAGACTCATTGGCTGGTCCTGCTATGATTATTGGAAATGCCCTTGCATCGGGACAAAAGCTGGTTGATATTGAATATTGGACACAAGCTATTAACTCAATTAAAGAGGAAGATGTTATTAATGTCGCTACAAAATATTTATCTTCTGATAATAATTATGTTTTGGGATATTTATTACCCGAAAAAGAGGGAGAATAATATATGCGCCTAATAATTATATCAATGTTATTTGTTGCGATATTTTCGGCAAATTCATTCGCTGCTGATAAAGTCCTTGATATTAAAGAAATCACAACGAATAAAGGTATCAAAATATGGTATGTAGAAGATAAAAGCTTACCTATTATTTCTATGAGCTTTGGATTTAAGGGAGCAGGTTCAGTAAATGAATCCGCTGATAAACAGGGGCTTGTACAATTATTATCCAACACTATGGATGAAGGTGCTGGAAAATATGATAGCCAAGAATTTCAGAAGATTTTAGCAGATAAATCTATCAGTCTATATTTTTCAAGTAATCGAGATGATTTTACAGGAAATTTGAAAACTTTATCCAAATATAGAGATAAAGCTTTTGAGCTTTTGAAACTTGCTATAAATGAGCCGAGATTTGATGAAGAGCCCGTATCAAGAATGAAGCAAGCAAATATAGCAAGAATAAAATCATCGTTATCCGACCCTGAATGGATAGCAGCTAGAATCTTGAATGATGTTGCCTATAAAGGGCATTCATATGCTCAAAATAGTGGCGGAACTGTAAGAACCATAGAAAATATAAAAATAGATGAGCTAAAAAAATATGCAAAAACATATTTTGGTAAAAATAATCTTATGATTGCTGTCACTGGTGATATAGGGGAAGATGAGCTAAAAACACGTATAGACGATATATTTGGTAATTTGAATAATGTAGAAATACCCAAAAAAGAAAAAATTTCGATAAAATCATCTGGTAAAATCATATCTTATGAAATGGATATAGGACAATCGGTAGTAAGAATATATCAAAATGGGATAGATAGGAATCACCCTGATTATCAAGCAGCAAAAGTTATGAACCATATATTAGGTGGTGGAGGATTTGGCTCAAGACTTACAGAAGAAGTAAGGGAAAAACGTGGTCTTACTTATGGTATCTATAGCAGGTTTATTTCTATGGATTATGCTGATTTATTTAAAATCTCAACATCAACAAAAAATGAAAGCGTTAATGAGGCTATTGCTATTATAAAAAATGAAATAAATAAAATATCTGAAAATGGCGTAAGTCAAAAAGAGCTTGATGATGCTAGAAATTATCTTTTGGGTTCTCTTCCTCTTTCTTTATCATCAACAGATAGAATATCTAACCTTATGCTTAATTTACAGCTTTCAGGAAGAACGGCTGATTATCTAGATATAAGAAAAAAAGAAATAGAAAATCTAAAGATTGAAGATATAAAAAGAGTAGCTTCAGGAATATTAGATTCCAATCTTATGAATATTGTGATAGTTGGCAAAGCCGATGAATCTATAAATATTGACCAAAAAATTAAAAATATACCTAATGCAGAATAGAGTTATAAAATGACCAATCTTACAAAAACTCCAGAATGGTTAGAGCTTTCCAATCATTATAACCAAATAAAAAATT
>JALTZE010000090.1:0-1785 GCA_027051315.1 Micavibrio sp. | reverse complement strand
ATGTTCAAATGGTATATATTTTGATTATTCAAAAAATTTGATTACTGATGAGGGTCTTAATCTTCTTATCAATCTTGCGAAAGCTTCTGATATTGAACGTTGGCGTTTGGCTATGTTTGAAGGGGAAAAAATAAATAACACCGAAAATCGAGCCGTATTACATACTGCTCTTCGTCGTCCTGATACTGATATTGTAAAGGTTGATGGTAAAAATGTTATGGATTTTATTCATTCTGTCTTAAAAAAGATGGAAGAATTCTCAGATAAAG
This sequence comes from Micavibrio sp., assembly GCA_027051315.1. Lineage (GTDB taxonomy): Bacteria > Pseudomonadota > Alphaproteobacteria > Micavibrionales > Micavibrionaceae > JALTZE01. The sequence goes on along the minus strand of JALTZE010000090.1, from coordinate 1,516 downwards.
TAAGAAACGGAGATTGGAAAGGTTATACAGGAAAAGAAATAAAAAATATCATCAATATAGGCATAGGTGGCTCTGATTTAGGACCGAAAATGGTTTGTAATGCATTACAATCATATTCCAGACGTGATTTGAATATGTATTTTGTATCAAATATTGATGGTACTGATATAGCCGAAGTTTTAAGAGTAATAGACCCTGAAACAAGTCTTTTTATTGTTGCGTCAAAGACTTTTACTACACAAGAAACCATTCGCAATGCGCAATCTGCTCGTGAGTGGTTAATTGAAAAAATTGGCGATGAGAAAGCAATAGCAAATCATTTTGTTGCAATTTCAACAAATGAGAAGGCTGTATCCGAATTTGGTATAAATCCAGAAAATATGTTTAAGTTCAAGAATTGGGTGGGAGGAAGATATTCTTTATGGTCTGCTATAGGACTACCAATAGCTATATCAGTAGGGTTTGAAAATTTTAGAAATCTTCTTAATGGGGCTTATGAAATGGACCAACATTTTCTTAATGCCCCGCTTAATAAAAATATGGCAGTTATACTTGCCGTGATAGCTATATGGAATAGAAATTTTATGAAATATAGTAATTATGCCATAATCCCGTATGACCATTATTTAAGAGACTTTCCATCTTATATGCAACAAGTTGATATGGAATCAAATGGCAAATATGTTAATCGTGATGGTAATAAAATAGTTGATTATGATACTGCCCCAGTTTTATTTGGTGGAACAGGAACAAATAGCCAGCATTCATTTTTCCAATTAATTCATCAAGGAACTGATATTGTTCCTTGTGATTTTATAATTGCAAAAGAAACTCTTAATCCAATAGCAAATAAAGAACACCATAATAAATTACAAGATAATTTCCTTGCACAGCAACAAGCCCTTATGATGGGAAGAAATCTTAAGGAATCTGGAGGGGATATAAATAAAGTTTTCGAAGGAAATCGACCTTCAAATGGAGTAATTATAGATAAGCTTACCCCTTTTAACCTTGGTCAATTAATAGCGCTATATGAGCATAAAATTTTTGTTCAAGGAATAATTTGGAGGATAAATAGTTTTGACCAATCAGGGGTAGAACTTGGTAAAATTCTTGCCCAAAACATTTCTGAAAGCAGAAAAATATTTGCTGATAATCATGATGTTGATGCCTCAACTATGGAAATGTTAAATTATTTTAAAAGATTATGTTCAGAAGTATTTTGGTAAGAATGGCATGTGCGCTTAAGTGAACGAGAGAGCACGGGAGAGCTTGTTTACGTGTGTGTACATAAGTAGGCACAAAAATGTACATGACGTTTTCTTTAACAACTAAACCTTTCCTGGATTTAAATCATAAACACCTATGTTAAACGTACCCATCTACATTTTACACCTCTCGCTTATCACTGGCTTTTAATCACGGTGTATTGTGTTCTGCGTGCTCTAAATCATTGTACGGGACACTGTGATTTTCTAACAGCACCATTATTAAAGATGTATTGTTGCATAAACAT
>JALTZE010000089.1 GCA_027051315.1 Micavibrio sp. | reverse complement strand
ATTCATATATAACAAAAATACTGGTTGGTTAGAATTTACTATAGGGGTTTTAGAACAAAATGGAAAATATCACAGCTTAAGCCCAAGCATAACAGTGGCAGAAGGCGAAATATTGTCTTTGGAAGAAAAATTTCAAGGAGGTACGGGGATAAATGTAACGCCCCCTCCTGAAAATATAATCTCAAAAGAGATAGTAGATGATTTAAAACTAGCAATAGAAAAAACTGCAAAAGCCTTAACTATTAAAAATTATGCAAGAATAGACGCTTTCTTTAATCTAAATACCCACGAAGTAATAATAATTGAGGCTAATACTTTGCCTGCCTTAACACCTTCAACAGTTATCTATCATCAGGCTCTAGCAGAAGAAATACCAATGAATCCAACCCAATTACTTGAAACAATCATAGAGCTAAAAACAGGTTGCATATCTCTTGATAATGAAAATCTATCTTATACAAAGATTGCATAATAAATAAATCATAGGCTATAATAACCGTTCATGGCATTTCCGCCTCTGTTATTCCTTGTGTTATTTACGGAAAATACCCAATGTTTTGGTCAAAAAAAGATAAAGTGAGAACAAAAGGCACTCGTAAATCTGCCATTGTAAAAAGACGTTCCAAAAGCAAAGGACGTTTTAAATATTATGTAAGAAGAGCAGGTATCTCAATATGCGCTACGATATTTTTTATATGGATTGGAGCATGGATTTGGTTAAGCGGTACTGCTGGAAACATAATAGAATCGGCAAAAGAAAAAACTATACAAATGACCCTTGATGCAGGATTTGCAGTTGATGATATTTTAGTGGAAGGACGTGTAAATACCGATATTGACGCAATAAATGCCATAATAAACACTAAAAAAGGCGACCCTATTTTTGCTTTTGACCCATATTCTGCTCAAAAAATGATAGAAAAATTAAATTGGGTAGATAGTGCAAAAGTTCAGCGCTATCTCCCTAATATCATATCAATAAAGCTACATGAAAAAACACCAATAGCTTTGTGGAAAAATGGAAATACCTTAAAAATAATAGATGGTAAAGGGAAATTGATAACAGATACAAATATAGGAAAATTTAAAGATTTTATAATAGTAACAGGGAAAGATGCCCCCGAACATACAGCAGAGCTTATAAAAACCCTAAAAGCTGAACCAGAAATATTCACAATAACCGAATATGCGGGAAGAATAGGGGAAAGAAGATGGAATCTGATAACCAAAAATAATATAAAAGTAAAACTTCCCGAAAAAGATATGGGGCTAGCCATAGCAAAACTTGCAAAAATACAAAGACAAGAAAAGCTTCTGGAAAAAGATATAACAATGATTGATTTACGCAGCTCCGACCGTATTATTGTCCGAACATCTCCAGGTGCAGTAGAAGAATATAAAGCCTCAATGACCAAAGGCGACCAAATTTAAACTTTTTTTTGAGTAACCAATGAAAATAAAGAATTCCAGAAAACCAAAAGGTTCAGTCATAGCAGCGCTAGATATAGGTTCTAGTAAGATTGCCTGTTTTATTGCCAGAGTAATTGATTCTGACGGTAATCTTGAAGTAGTAGGCATAGGACACCAAGAATCAAGGGGGGTGAAAAACGGTTCTATATCCGATATTCACGCAGCAGAAACTTCTATAAGAAAAGCAGTGCATACAGCAGAAAAAATGGCAGCTGAAATTTTAAAAGGTTATCCACTTGAGGAAGTGATAATAAATATTCCTGCAAAACATGCAATCTCCCATAATATTGCTGTTGATGTAGATATTTTGGGGCACGAAGTAACAGATGGCGATATCAACAAAGCCCTATTTAAGGCACAAAAACAGATAGTAACCCCAGAACATGAGCTTATCCATACAATAGCGGCAGGCTTCACCATTGATAATCAAATGGGTATAAGGCAACCAAAAGGAATGGTTGGGCAAAATCTTACAGTTGATGTTCATATGGTCACAGGCAACCCTACATCTTTAAGGAATCTCGCTGTACCAGTAGAGCGCAGCCATCTCGATATATCAGCCATATGTTTATCTTCTTATGCGGCGGGGCTTGCTTCTTTGGTCGAAGATGAAATGGACCTTGGTTGTACTTTGATTGATATGGGCGGTGGCATAACATCAATAGCAGCATTTCAAGGCTGTAATATGATTTGGTCTGATTCCGTCCCGCTTGGTGGCAATCACGTAACTAATGACCTTGCCAAAGGTCTCTTGATTACCCCCGCGGATGCAGAACGTATAAAAACTTTGTACGGTCATGCGATAGCTTCGGGCATGGACGATTCTGAAACTATAGAAATTGCAAGGATAGGAGAAGAGGGGCTTAATAAAATTAAACAAGTTCCAAGAGCACAAATCATAGGAATAATCCAACCAAGATTAGAAGAAATATTTGAAATTATTAGAGTAAAATTAGAAGATACAGGAGTAGGAGCTCTGGTAGGACGTAGAGTTGTATTAACAGGAGGAGCGTGTCAGCTCCCCGCTATGCGAGAGCTTGCCCAGCTTGTTCTTAATAAACAGGTTCGTCTTGGTCGTCCTATTCGTGTAAATGGTCTTGCAGAGGCAGTAAATTCCCCTGCTTTTGCTACAACAGCAGGTCTTTTGACTTACTACGCAGAAAGAGAAGATGAAATGCCCTCTAATATAATCGCCAATGATAATGGTGAAAATATATGGGAAAAGGTAAGAAGCTGGCTAAAAGAAAATTGGTAGTTTTAATTACTCCTTGCTCTTGAATGATTCGCGTCATTATTAAAACTTACCCACATTCACTATTTCAAATAAGCGTGGAAAACTGCACTTATCCACAGGCTTCTGTGGATTGCGTGTTTGACTTTGTGAATGAATCTGTCAGACTCTAAAAGTCGAATCAAAAGAGTCGTTTAACGTTCGTTTTTATCTTTTGATTTTAACTTTTAAATACAAAAATAAAGAGAATTAATATGAATATTTTAGATTTTTTCATTTCTGCCCCTTTTCTGAATCATAAATCTAAAATAAAATCGTAACAGTAGAAAGTCCTTGGAGGTTCCCACCCATGATAAATGTTCGTATTCAACCAACAGAGGTAAAGAAATTGTCCCCACAGATAAAAGTAATTGGCGTTGGCGGCGGCGGCGGAAATGCTGTCAACAATATGATATCTTCTAATTTAGAAGGTGTTGAATATCTAGTTTGTAACACAGATGCACAAGCTATGAGCAGCTGCATGGCTGAGGCAAAAATTCAACTTGGTGTTGATGTAACAGGCGGGCTTGGCGCAGGCGCAAGACCAGAAGTAGGACAAGCAGCAGCAGAAGAATCACTAGATGAAATTCAAAAATATATAGAAGATGCAAATATGGCTTTTGTTACAGCTGGAATGGGCGGTGGTACAGGTACTGGTGCAGCCCCTGTGATAGCAAGAGCATGTCGTGAAAGAGGAATATTAACAGTTGGTGTGGTTACAAAGCCATTCCATTTTGAAGGCTCTCACCGCATGAAACAAGCGGAAGCAGGTATCGAAGAAATGCAAAAATATGTCGATACTTTAATTGTTATTCCAAACCAAAATCTATTTCGTATAGCAAATGAAAAAACAACATTTGCCGAAGCATTTAAAATGGCTGATACCGTTCTTCAATCAGGTGTCCGCGGAGTTACTGATTTGATGGTTATGCCAGGGCTTATCAATCTTGATTTTGCCGATATCCGTTCAGCAATGCTTGAAATGGGTAAGGCAATGATGGGGACAGGTGAAGCGGAAGGCGAACGCAGAGCAATTGACGCAGCAGAAGCGGCTATCAATAACCCTCTTCTTGATGATGTATCAATGAAAGGTGCTAAAGGTGTGATAATTAATATCACAGGTGGCTATGATATGACATTATTTGAAGCCGATGAGGCATGTAACCGTATCCGTGAGGAAGTTGATGCAGATGCCAATATCATATTTGGTTCTACATTTGACGAAACATTAGATGGAAAAATGAGGGTTTCTGTCGTTGCAACAGGTATAGATGCAGGAACAGCCAAGAAAAACCGTCCCGTAACTTCCTCATCAACATCTGCTATCAGCAATACAACAAATCTTGAAAGAGCTCGTCCAAAAACAGAAACAACCACAACGCCCGTTACATCTTTTCAGCAACATGAAGCTGCAAAACAAACAGCAATAGATAAAACAAAAGCAGATATGTATGAACAACATGAATTAGTAGAAGATTCATCATATTCGCAAGTGGCTGCAAGAGGGCAAAGAGTAGGTGATTCTTTTATTCCTCCTGCTCCTGCTCAGGCTGAGAATTTTATATCTCCTTCTAATAAAGGGGCATATTCAAATATGCAGCCTTCTGTAACAGCAGCTAAACCAATGATAAATGAGACATCATCATCACAAGCAGCAGCTTTAACTCCTAATATATCAGCTTCAAGACCTGTGTCTCAGGGGAGTGTTTCTACACGTTCGAATCTGACATTAAAGCCACCTGTTCCAGGTTCTAATAAAAAGAGAACTCCTTCACTATTTGAACGTATAACAAGCCATATAAAACCAGAAGATGAATCACATGAAGAAACTTCTTCTTCATCTGGTGAATCTTCATCAGGTGGAATATTTTCACAAATACGTTCACCGATGAAAAGCGAAAAAACTTCAGAATCACCATCACAAGGTCGTTTAGATGTTGATTCCCCTTCACGTGCACCATCAAAATCAGATGATGAACTTGATATTCCGGCTTTTCTTCGTCGTCAGGTGAATTAAGATAAAAATATAAATCATGTAAAAACACTCCATGTACAATGTATATGGAGTGTTTTTTTAAGAATATATAAATATTCTATTGCTTATTTATTGATATTATATTAAGTTATTTTAATATATTAATTAACGGAGAGAAAAATGAAAATAGATAATATTGTTCTTGCATTCGCAGGTGTGATGGTATTGCTAGGGCTTGCTTTAGGGCATTATTTTTCGCCATACTGGCATCTTTTATCGGCTTTTGTTGGCTTAAATATGTTTCAGGCTGCTTTTACAGGTTTTTGCCCATTGGCAATTATCCTTAAACGTTTAGGATTTAAATCTGGAGCAGCTTTTAAATAAATATTAGCAAATATTAAACAGCAAATAAAAAAAGCAGGAGAATAACAATGCTTTTAATATCTGAATATGCGGCAGATAAACCAAAATCTTTTATGTGGGGAGCATTATTATTAAGTATGCTGTTTATAATCTTTGTGGCTGGGGGCTCATTATTTCCGAAACAATTTTCATTTATACCATCTATTAAAATAGATACAGACCCAGAAAATATGCTATCTAGCGATGAGCCTGTTAGAATATTTCATAATGAGCGTAAGAAAGAATACAACATCTACGATATTATAGTAGTAGGGGTGGTTAATAAAAAAAATGAGGCAGGTGTTTTTAATCCTCAATCCCTAAAAAATATTTACGATTTAGGTGAATATGCAAGACAAATTGCATGGTCGGGTGAAAAAGGACAAGAAGGCGTAATAGAAGCAGAAATTATATCTCCATCAAATGTAGATAATATCGAACAAGCAGGGCTAGGCACTGTTCGCTTTGAATGGCTAATGAAACAGCCGCCACAAAATGAAAAAGAAGCAAAAGAAATATATGACAAAGCAGCAAATATCCCTTTTTTAAAAGATACATTAGTATCAGGAGATGGAAAGGCAATTGCCCTTTATATTCCTATTACCTCAAAAAATATCAGCTATAAAGTTGCAGATAAGTTAAAAGAAAAAATATCTCAATTTAAAGGTGATGATGAATATTATATTACGGGTCTTCCTATCGCACAAGACACATTTGGTATTGAAATGTTTAAACAAATGGCCATTTCTGCGCCTATGGCTATGCTGCTTATTTTTGCTCTTATGTGGTATTTTTTTAAAAGTATAAAACTTATTATATCTCCAATGATAGTAGCGATGGTTTCTGTAATCATAACTATGGGCGCATTAATATTAACAGGTAATACTATCCATATAATGTCATCTATGATTCCAGTTTTTATTATGCCGATAGCTGTTTTAGATGCTGTACATATTTTATCAGATTTTTTTGATACTTATCCACGTTATAAAAACCGCCGCAAAGCAATTGCTCACGTTATGGAAGAATTATCAAAACCAATGTTTTTTACAACTCTAACTACAGCAGCAGGCTTTGGCTCTCTTGCTTTTACACCAATTCCCCCAGTACAGATATTTGGTATATTTATTGCTTTTGGGGTATTAATGGCGTGGATTTTGACTATTACATTAGTTCCAGCTTATATAATGTTGATGAATGAGAAATCACTTGAGGGATTTGGCGGTGTTCATCATCAGGATAACCCGTCATCACCAATGGCAAAACTCTTATATAAGACAGGTTCATTTACCTATAATCATGCGAAGATTGTTCTATTGATTATGGTAATCTTAATAGGAATATCAGTATATGGCATAAATAAAATAGAAATTAACGATAATCCCGTTAAATGGTTTAACAAAAATCACGATATAAGAATTGCTGATAAAGAGCTTAATCAACGCTTTGCAGGAACATATATGGCTTACCTTGAATTAAGCTCTAAAAATGACCTTAAAGAGCAATTTTTAACAGAATTAACAAAATCTTTGAATAGTAATAACGAACAACAAAATATTTTAAAAAACAATCTTCCTAAATTAGGCAGTGATATTAATGCTATTAAGGATTTTATATACTCAAAACAAGATGAAGCAACTAATGATGATATTTATTATGCATGGAATGATGTAGCAATAATTGTCGATAATATATATGGTAAGTTTGAAATTTTTAAACAGCCAGACATGCTTCGCTATATAGAAAAATTACAAAATCATCTTCTAAAAACAGATTTGGTTGGTAAAAGCAATGCTTTACCAGATATTGTAAAAACAGTTTATCGTGAGCTATTTCTAGGCGAAGAAAAATATTTTACTATTCCAGATACACAAAATGCGATAGCACAAACACTTATGACTTACCAAAATTCTCACCGCCCAAATGATTTATGGCATTTTACAACACCATCATACGATAAAACTATTTTATGGATTCAGCTTAAAAGTGGTGATAACAAAGACATGAATCAAGTTGTCAAAACTGTAGAGGATTTTTTATCTTCTAACAAAGCACCTATAGAGCTTAAGCATAATTGGTTTGGACTTACCTATATTAATATGCTATGGCAGGAAAAAATGGTTTCAGGCATGATGGAAGCATTCTTAGGCTCATTTATCATTGTTCTTATAATGATGATTTTCTTGTTCCGTTCATTGTTATGGGGATTATTATCTATGGTTCCTTTGACTATTACTATTGCTTTTATTTACGGTATTATCGGACTGATTGGTAAGGATTATGATATGCCCGTTGCTGTACTTTCATCATTATCATTAGGTCTTGCAATTGATTATGCTATTCATTTTCTGGCACGTTCCCGTGAAGCAGCAAAAAAACACGGTAAATGGAAAGATACTGTAAAAGCAGTATTTGGTGAACCAGCAAGAGCCATTACACGTAATGTAATAGTCATAGGCGCAGGTTTTACTCCACTACTTTTTGCACCACTTGTGCCATATAATACAGTTGGTTTCTTTATCTCGGCAATTTTGTTTTTTGCGGGAATAGCAACATTGCTTATTTTACCATCACTAATTAAAATAATGGAGAGGTTACTCTTCAAACAAGAAAGGAAAACCTCATGAAACGAATGATAACTTTATTTTCTGTCCTTTTACTTATTAATACTAATCCTGCTTTGGCAATAGAAGTTAATGAAATAGTAGCCAAAGCAAATCATGCGGCATATTATCAAGGAGATGATGGGCGTGCCCGTGTCAAAATGGAAATAATAGATAAACAAGGACGCAAAAGAACAAGAGATTTTGTTATTCTTCGCAAAGATATAGGCGATGATGATAAAGAGCAAAAATTTTATGTTTATTTTAATCGTCCTGCTGACGTGAATAAAACTGTCTTTATGGTCTGGAAACATATTGATAAAGACGATGACCGCTGGATGTATCTCCCCGCTCTTGACCTTGTAAAACGAATAGCAGCAACAGATGAGCGTACAAGCTTTGTTGGCTCTGATTTTTTCTATGAAGATGTATCAGGTCGTAATCCTACAGAAGATACACATGAATTGCTAGAAACAACAGATAATTACTATATTCTAAAAAGTACCCCTAAAAATCCAGATACAGTTGAATTTAGCTATTTCAAATCATATATTCACAAAACCAGCTTTATCCCAGTAAAAGTAGAATTCTATGATAAAGGTGGAAAAAAATATCGTGAGGCTTCCGTAGAAAAGGTAGAAAATATTCAAGGTTACCAAACTGTTACGCAAGGCAAAATGAAAGATTTACGTACGGGTAGCCAAACTATATTAAGCTATTCAGCTGTTCAGTATGATATTGACCTTCCGGAAGATATTTTTACAGAACGTTACCTTAGAAATCCACCAATGAATTATATAAGACGATGATGAGATTCATATTAATTACAATATTTTTAGTTTTCTTTATGCAAATTTCTGTCTTTGCACAAGAACCATCTTTACCTTTAGGGCTAGGTGGAAATATATCGGAAACTTCAGAAGAACCTGCTCTGCCTACAGGTTTAGGAAATATGGTAGCTATTTCTGACGAAAAAATGGATAAAGAAAAAACACATGAAAATATTATCCCATTTGGTTTAACAGGCTTTATGGAAACAAGAGCAGGGGCACGTATCCATAATCAGGAATTTGAGAAAAAAGCCAGTATAGGTGAAACAAGATTACAGCTTCAATGGGAAAAATATTGGGGAGATGTAAATGCCCGCATTACATCAGATTTCATAGCAGACCCCGTTGCAGACAGATGGAATATAAATCTTGATAACGGTGATGGGTGGATTGATTTGCGTGAAGCTTTTGTTAGCTGGCATGCTACAGATTTTATGGATATAAAAGCAGGACGTCAGATTCTGACATGGGGGACGGGCGACCTTGTATTTTTAAATGATTTATTTCCAAAGGATTTCGATTCATTTTTCATCGGCAGGGACGAAGAATATCTAAAAGCACCATCAGATAGTATCAAAAGCTCTTTCTTTTCAGATTTTGTAAATCTTGATATTATATATACGCCTAATTTTGATGCGGACCGTTTCGCAGATGGTGCAAGGATAAGCACATATGACCCTTTTACAGGTGGGCAAACAAGTAGAAAAAATATTTTAAATACTGATACACGAGGAAGATGGTTTGCCGAAGATGAATGGGCAGCCCGCCTTTATAAAAATTTTGGAGCTTATGAAACAGCCCTATATGGTTATTACGGTTATTGGAAAAACCCGCAAGGTTTAGATTCTGCGGAAAGAAGGGCAACATATCCTCGTCTTTCAGTTTATGGGGCAAGTATCAGAGGACCAATTGCAAAAGGAATCGGTAATATTGAGCTTTCTTATTATGATAGCCGTGATGATAACAAAGGTGATATAGCTTCTATCCCCAATAATCAAATACGTTTTCTTATTGGGTATGAACAAGAATTAATGACTGATTTTACAGGAGGAGTGCAATATTATCTTGAGAATATAAGAAACTTTGATGATTTAAAACGTACGGCTATTGCTGGCTCTCCTTTACCAGAAGAAAATAGACATTTAATTACATTGCGCCTGACAAAATACATGATGAACCAAAATTTGGAGCTATCATTATTTAATTTCTGGAGTCCGAATGAAAGTGATGGATATATACGCCCTAAAATTAATTATAAAATTAATGACCAATGGACAGCAGAAACAGGAGGTAATATATTTTACGGTGAAAGTAGAGATACTTTTTTTGGTCAACTTGAAGATAATACAAATATCTACCTAAGTTTAAGATATAGCTTTTAATTCTATAATCGATAAAAGCGATTATAACTATCTAAAATATCAGTTTTAACGATAATTTGTTTGTTGCTATACTTAACACATCAAGGAGGCGAAAATGAGGTTATTTCTAAAAACGATGTCATACGCAATTATGCATATCTTGGTTGCAGTTGCGGTTGCATATATTTTAACACAAAATATATACATAGCATTGGCAATAGGATTAATAGAACCAGTCGTCCAGACAATATTTTTCTCTTTTCATGAATATATGTGGGAGAGAAAAAGAAATATAAATATAAAACCAATAGGAGATACAAGATGAACAACAAACCAGTAGCAAATGAACTAAAAAAACTTTTAGCAGATAGTTATGTACTATACCTTAAAACCCAGAATTATCACTGGAATGTAACAGGAGCAAATTTTAAAAGTCTGCATGACCTTTTCCAGCTTCAATATGAAGATTTAACATTAGCTGTCGATGAAATTGCAGAAAGAATAAGGACACTGGGTGAGGTTGCACCAGGTAGCTTTAAATCTTTTCTTGAGCTTACATCATTAGAAGAAGCAAATGATAATATAACTGCTGAACAAATGGTGAAAGATTTATCATCAAGTCAAGAAAAAATATTAAATACTTTAAAAACAGCTCTAAAAGTTGCTCAAAATGCCGAAGATGAAGCAACAATAGGCATATTAGTTGATAGAATTACCACCCATGAAAAAAATAAATGGATGTTAGATAGTTCCATATAACCCTATATCCCCCAACCTTGCCTAGCTTTTATAAGCTAGGCAAGAATTTTATGCATAAATTATCTATGATTTAGCCATATTTCTAAGTACATAATGTAATATTCCACCATTCTTATAATATTCTACCTCGTCTAAAGTATCAATACGGCACAATAAATCAACGCTCTCACTATTTCCATCATCTCTGATTATAGTAAGTTTCATATTTGATTTTGGTTCAAATCCTCCTTCTATACCTTCAATGTCAAAAATTTCTGAACCGTTCAATTTAAGAGTTTTTCTTGTAACCCCATCTTTGAATTGTAAGGGTAATACTCCCATTCCAATTAGATTTGACCTATGTATTCTCTCAAAACTCTCGGCTATTACAGCTTTCACGCCTAACAGCCTTGTACCTTTTGCCGCCCAATCTCTTGAAGAACCTGTACCATATTCTTTGCCTCCTATTACTATCAAAGGAGTCCCTTCACTTTGATATTTCATAGCTGCATCATAAATAGGCATTTGCATGCCATCTGGCATATATTTTGTTACTCCGCCTTCTGTTCCAAACACCATTTCATTTTTGATACGTATATTGGCAAAAGTACCACGCATCATAACTTCGTGATTTCCCCTTCGTGAACCGTAAGAGTTAAAATCTTTTAAAGCCACTTTATGTGATGTAAGATATTTTCCAGCAGGTGAATCCGATTTTATTGCTCCAGCAGGCGATATATGGTCAGTCGTAACTGAATCCCCCAAAATTGCAAGAGGTCTTGCTCCTTTAATATCATATATTTTACCTATTTCTACTGACATTCCTTCAAAAAATGGAGGATTTTGAATATATGTTGAACTACAATCCCAGTTATAAGTTTCTCCACCTGTTCCAGATATTTCCTGCCATTCTTTTGTCCCTTTGAATACATCTGAATATTTTTCTTTGAACATATCTGATGTTAGAGAGCTTTCAACAATCTCTTTGATTTCTTTATTACTTGGCCATATATCTTTAAGGAAGACATCATTGCCATATTTATCTTGCCCCAAAGGCTCATTTAGCAAATCAACCCTCATAGAACCGGCAAGAGCATAAGCAACAACCAAAGGAGGGGACGCAAGATAGTTAGCCTTCACATGTGGCGAGATTCTTCCCTCAAAATTCCTGTTACCAGAAAGTACCGAAGTAACTGTTAAATCTGCTTCCTCAATTGCTTTTGCTATTGGTTCATCAAGTGGACCTGAATTACCAATACATGTTGTGCATCCATATCCAACAAGGTTAAAACCAAGATTATCTAGGCTATCTTGTAATCCTGCTTTTTCCAGATACTCTGTAACTACCTGTGAACCTGGAGCCAACGAAGTTTTAACCCATGGCTTAACTTTTAATCCTTTGGCTATGGCATTTCTTGCAACCAAACCAGCAGCAAGCATTACATAAGGATTTGAAGTATTTGTACAGCTTGTAATGGCTGCAATAACAATATCACCATTTTTAAGATTATATCCTTCACCTTTAACCTCTTGTTCTTTATGTTCAGGTACAAGATTTGCAAATTCTATCTTTGCTTTAGAAAGTAATATTTTATCCTGCGGTCTTTTAGGACCTGATATAGAAGGCTCAACAAGTGAAAGGTCCAAAGATAAGCTAGATGAAAATTCAGGATAATTATCCTCATCTCTCCACATTCCTTGCTCTTTGGCATATTCACGAACCAGATTAACCCTGTGTGGGTCACGTCCAGTAAATTCCAGATAACGACATGTTTCTTCATCAATAGGAAAGAAACCACAAGTAGCCCCATATTCAGGAGCCATATTCGATATTGTAGCACGGTCAGCAAGGGAAAGATGATTAAGACCTTCCCCATAAAATTCAACAAATTTTCCAACAACTCCCTTTTCACGTAACATTTGGGTGATTGTAAGCACTATATCTGTTGCTGTTGTTCCTTCTTTTGGTGAACCCATGATTTTGAAACCAACCACTTCAGGGATTAGCATAGAGATAGGCTGACCAAGCATAGCAGCTTCTGCTTCAATACCTCCAACACCCCAGCCTAAAACAGCAAGCCCATTGACCATAGTTGTATGAGAATCTGTGCCAACTAAACTATCAGGATATGCAACCATTTTTCCTGATTTTTCATCTTCATCAGCCCATACCGTCTGAGCAAGATATTCAAGATTTACCTGATGGCATATGCCAGTACCAGGTGGAACAACCCGAAAATTTTTAAAAGCATTCTGCCCCCAGCGAAGAAAAGAATATCTTTCACTATTTCTTTCAAATTCTCTTTCAACATTGGCTTCAAAAGCGTTATTAGAACCAAATTTATCAACCATTACCGAATGGTCAATAACCAAATCAACAGGAGAAAGAGGATTAATTTTTTGAGCATCACCACCCAATGAAACCATTGCTTCACGCATAGCGGCCAAATCCACCACAGCAGGAACACCTGTAAAATCTTGCATTAAAACTCGTGAAGGACGATAGGCAATTTCATGGTCAGAGCTTTTGCTTTCTTGCCACATCACTATGGCTTTTGCATCTTCTTCTGTAACAGAAACCCCATCTTCAAATCTTAACATATTTTCAAGTAAAACCTTTAACGAATAGGGCAATTTCGAAATATCACCAAGCTTTGCTGCTGCTTCCTTTAAAGAAAAATACTCATATTCCTTACCGTCAACGGTCAAACTTTTGCGAACGCCAATTTTATCATGTCCTGTACGGGTAGCCATATTATTTGTTCCTATATTCAAATGTTGAATTTATTATAATCAGATTGGTATAGAATAATATCATGAAATTAATACTTTATAAATGAGCTAATTATTTGTTTGTAAGATTTTTTAATTTCACAAATTTTCATTAATATAATCAATAAGTTACTCTCCAAAGGTAAATAAGGCAAAAATAAGGCACATTTCACCCTAATTATAGTCATATTTATATTTCATAGTATAAATATAGGTTAAAGGAATTCAAATTATATCCTCATTATCTATACACATTACTGAATACACACAAATACATAAAAATCCGTTATCCCCCCAAGATAGCGGATTTTCTTATTTTATACCAATTGGCATTCATTCATGAATTACAATTGGAAGCTTACGACGGCAAGTCGTTGCCAATGCAACGAAAGCAACGTGGTGTTTGAACGTAAATAGCCTATTGAAGGCTATTTAGTATTAGTAATAAATAATTATTTCAAATTAAATATTTATTCATTTTAAATTCATATAAATAGCAAGGCAAAACTCATAATCTATTTACCTGTAAATGTTATTATTTAAATTCGGGTTATCATTTTCTTATAAAGAAATAGGTTGTTAAATAGGTTGTTGGGAGTAGTTAAATGCATAATGTAAATTTTTCTAGGCGTCTTAAGAAATATATTAAGGATAAAGAGGGAGCTATTTTGCCAATTGCTGCTATATCTTTGCCTGTTTTAATGAGTGTGGTGGCTCTTGGTACAGATGCAAGCTATTTCGTAATGAAAAAGAAAGATTTACAAACAGCAATAGACGCAGCGTCATTGGCTGCGGCATGGGAAATATCCAAAGGTTCTGATGAATATATGTTAGAGGCAGCGGTAAGAGAAGCTATAAATAATGGCTACAACCCTGAAAAAGATGGAATCCTTACTTTGGAAGTTTCTGGATATGGTTATAACTATAGCTATAGTTACGGCTATGAAGGTGATGACTCCGAAGACGACGACCAAGGCGATGATGGAGATTACGAAGACGATGATGGCGACCATGGCGATGATGGAGATTATGAAGACGATGATGACGACCATGGCGATGATGGAGATTATGAAGACGATGATGACGACCATGGCGATGATGGGGATTACGAAGACGATGATGATGACCATGGCGATGATGGGGATTACGAAGACGATGATGATGACCATGGCGATGATGGAGATTACGAAGACGATGATGATGACCATGGCGATGATGGAGATTACGAAGACGATGATGATGACCATGGCGATGATGGGGATTACGAAGACGATGATGACGACCATGAGGACGATGGAGATTATGAAGACGATGATGACGATGATGACGATGATGACGATGATGACGACCATGACGATGATGGAGATTATGAAGACGATGATAGTGACCTTGAAGGTGAATATGGAGGTGAAGGAAGTTCTATAATGGTAACAGCAACATTATCCCAAGATGTAGATACATTTTTCTCTTCACTTATATTTTCTGACCCACCAAGAGTAACCGTTAAAGCAAAATCAATAATAACAGGTATGGGAGGAGAATATTGTATCTTAGCACTAGAGGAAGAACATACAGCAGTAACTTTAAGTGGTTCTTCTACTCTTGATTCTGAAAATTGTGGGATAGCCGTAAATTCTAGTAGTGAGAATGCTATTAAATTCAAAGGTAATACGGATATTAATGTTGGCAATGTTAATATTGTTGGTGATTACAGTACATATGGAAATGTCAACTTTGAATATTCTGAATTAAAAACTGGGGCTTCAGCGATTTCTGACCCTTATAAAGATTTAGAAGTTCCTGAACATACAGAATGTAGCGAAAGTGAAATGAATCAAGGTGTTTCCTATAATTCAGATATTGTACTTAGTCCAGGTGTTTATTGTGGTGGTATTAAACTAACTGGCAATAGTGATGTAGAATTCGAACCAGGAATATATATAATAGAAGGCGGAAAATTGGATATATCTGGTTCAGGCACATTATATGGTGATGGCGTAACATTTGTATTAACAGGAAGTGGTAACAATTATGCACAGCTTGATATTACAGGTAGTAGGGAAATAGATTTTACAGCCCCTACAGAAGGTGAAGAAATGGAAGGTATAGTATTTTTCCAGGACAGAAATGCTCCCACTACCGGTAATATTAGAAACAATCTTTTAGGTGATAGTGATATTTCTATTCAAGGATTATCTTATTTCCCATCACAAAAACTTTATTTTGGAGGTAATTCAGTATCAGATTCTGAATGTACAAAGATAATTGCAAGAAAAATATATATAAGTGGAAATCCTGCATTAGGTAATGATTGTGAAGGAACAGGAGTAAATCCTATAGGCTCTCCTATAGTAAGATTATACAGATAAAGGTAAAATTTAATAATTGGGTAAAGAAAATGAAATTTTTAAAAAATTTTCTAAAAAAAACAGAAGGGGTAGCGGCAACAGAATTTGGTCTGATTGCTCCTTTGTTTATCGTTCTTATGGTTGGAACATATGATACAGGAATGTATATTTCCCAGAAAAACAAGCTTGAAAATCTTTCAAGGGCAGCAGCTGAATATGTAATGCTTGGCGGTCTTCCAGAAAATGTTGAAACCGACCTTATTGATGTTGTTCAATCATCGGATTTTGGTTTAAATAATGTATCAGTAGTTAAAAGTAGGCTAGTATGTACTTGCTCTGATGGAATATCAGCAGAATGTGGAGATAGCGAAATATGCGGTGAAGACGACTATCTAAGAACTTATGTGGAAATAGAGCTTACACATGAATTTACACCCATATCTCCAGTATTTTTCTCTACAAATGGTTCTACAACAACCAGAGCAAGTGCAAGAATGAGGGTAAATTAATAAGGGTAAATTAATGTTGTATTCATTCAAAAATTTAAAAAGAAATGAAGATGGGGCAACAGCAGTAGAATTTGCCCTTATATCAATAGGTTTTGTCATATTGCTTTTTGGTATTGTAGAAGTAGCAAACGCAGTATGGACAATAAATAGCGTAGATTATGCTGTATCAACTGCGGGTAGATATGCTTCCTTAAACAGCACAGCAACAACAGAAGAAATTGAAGCTATCGCAGAGCAAAATATGCGAGATTATTTTGTAAATCCTGCGGATACCACATTTTCAATAACAAACACAACAAGAGGTGGTGTTGATTTTATAGATATAACAGCAACACTTGATTATAAACCTATTATTAGCGGTTTTTTACCAGGGGAATGGAGTTTCCAAATATCAAAAACTATGGTAAGCCCAATACATGACTGATATGCGGGGATATATCAAAAGCTTCTCTTGTCTTATTATTAAATATCAATCTATATTTCATTCATGTCTTTTATAACAGGAAAAAATCTTTCATGTATTCGTGGCATGAAATATGTATATGGCAAAGTAGATTTCACTGTAGATGCAGGTGAAATTTTGGTGGTTGTCGGCAAAAATGGCTGTGGAAAGACAAGCTTATTAAAAACAATAGCAGGTTTTTTAAAACCATCATCTGGACAAATAACAATTTCTTGTGCTGATGATTTACAATCACTTGATATAATACATTATATTGGGACATCTTCTTCTTTAAAAAAACAATTAACAGTAAGGGAGAACCTTACATTCTGGTCAAAAATGCTAGATAGTGATGCTGATAATATTGATAAAGCCATAAAATCTTTTGGACTTGATGAAATGTCAAACAGCCAAATATCATATCTTTCATCAGGACAAATAAAAAGATGCTCACTTGCCCGTCTTTTACTTGCTGAAAGAAAAATATGGATTCTTGATGAACCTGAAACAGCTTTGGATAATGATTCTCTAAATCGATTCATAGATATAGTAACAAATCATGTTAAAAATAATGGTATAGCGATTATAGCTTCGCATAGACCAGATATATGGCCTGATAACAAAAAACTTCTGGAGATAGGGTAGTAGGTAATGGGAGCTTTTCTTGCAATATTAATGCGTGACCTTCGCTCTGACCTTCGAAATAGAGCGCAATTTGTTATGATTCCTGTTTTTTATATTTTAGCCGTTATATTATTTCCTTTGGGTATAGGGCCAGAAACAGGAACACTTTCCCTTATTGCACCGGGTATTTTGGTTGTATCTTCTCTTTTTGCTTCATTATTGGCTTTGGAGAAACTTTTTTCATCAGATATTTCCGATGGTTCATTTGAATCAATTATTTTATGCCCTGTACCCATATCTGTTATAATGGCAGGAAAAATTACGGCTCATTGGATATTAACAGGCTTGCCTTTAGCCCTTATAACTCCATTTTTAGCAATTATGCTTGGTTTAAGCTTTGAAATTGCATTATTTTCCAGCCTGATAATATTATTAATTACAATAATTCTAAGCTTGATAGGTGCTATGATAGCTTCATTGGTAATAAATACCGGAAAAGGCTCTGTTTTACTTGCTCTTTTATCATTCCCTCTATTTATCCCTGTATTAATCTTTGCAGCAGGTGCAATAGACCTTGCCATAATTGGAGGAATTGGTAATTCTATAGCACCGATATTATTTTTATGTTCGTTAACCTCTATCGCTTTGCCTGTTGTTCCAATAATTTGTGCAGCAATAATAAAATGGCAGGTAAGATAGGAAGACAGTAATATAGTAAGGAAATATTCATGTTTGGATACGCAAATCCAAAAAAATATCAAAAAATAAATAGTGTATCAATTATGATATTCACGACTCTTGCTGCTATATCACTTCCTTGGGGCTTGTATATGGCATTATTTTTATCACCTCCAGATAATTTACAATCAGAAACGGTAAGAATTATGTATGTCCATGTTCCTGCAGCTTGGATATCAACTATGTGCTATGCTTCCTTGGCTGTATCAGCTTTTATTTTTCTTATATGGAAACATACCTTGGCGGGATTATATATCAGGGCTGCCTGTACAGTTGGGGCTTCCTTCACCGCGATATGTCTTGTTACAGGTTCTCTATGGGGAGCAAAAATGTGGGGTACATGGTGGGTATGGGACGCAAGACTTACTTCAATGTTGATTTTGTTTTTCCTTTATTTGGGAATTATAGCTTTAAAAAATGCCTTTGATGATGATGATAACGGAACAACAGCATGTGCTTGGCTTTCTATAATTGGCTCTGTAAATCTTCCGATAATAAAATATTCAGTACAATGGTGGAATACATTACATCAGCCAGCAAGCATTACTAGTATGGAAAGAATAATGAATCCTGCTATTAGCACCGATTTTCTTATTCCTTTACTAATAATGGCAATTGCATTTACTTCTATTTTTGCGATTTTGGTTCTTATAAGAATACAAAATGAGATAACAAGAAGAAAAATAATGGTAAAAAGGATGCAAACACAAAATGGATAGCGAATTTTGGAACATGAATGGTTATGGATTATATATCTGGAGTTCTTATATTTTTACTTTTTTTGTAATTATTTGGCTCTTTATCA
>JALTZE010000088.1 GCA_027051315.1 Micavibrio sp. | reverse complement strand
CCACAAAAATTAGAGCAAGCCAAAGAAAATGCAATAAATCCAATTAAAATACAAATATCTTCAACTAAATCAATAGGTATATCCGTATTTAAACGCGGAGAATATTTATGGATAGTAACCGATAGCGAAGCCAAAACAATACAACCAAGAGTTAAGGCGATAGATAAAAATAATACAATAAAAGAAGAAATTGAGGCAAAAGAAACTATCGGAGATTTTGACAAATTTAAAATTAATAGTGGAACAGCATTCAGAGCAAAAATACTAAAAGATTATAATATATATGTAGAAGGCGAGGGGCTTATTTGGAACATAATCCTAACCCCAGCAAAAAAAGAAAGAAAACCAATTGAATTTGTTAGAAATTATAATATTGATAGCAAAACCAAAGGTAATATTTTGTGGAATGCCAAAAATATCAGAACTATTCTTACCTTAAAAGACCCAGATATAGGTGATGAACTAAAAATAATAACAGTCGGAAAAAGTAACGATTATTTAGGTAATCCTAAATATTTTCTTCATTTCGATACACTAGATTCATATGTAGGAATGGCAATTCGTCCTAAAACAGACAATCTTGAAGTAAAAATTATTAAAGGGCAGGGAGTAAAAATATCTCGTAAAGAGGGGCTTTCTATTATGCCTAAGAAAGATTTTATTCTTCTTTCTAATAGCAAAGATAACAAAGAGGAATCACCTAATACCTACCTGATATCACAAGCAGAAATACCAAAAGGATTTGACCTGATTTTTAATTTTAGAGATTGGGCAATGGGCGGTGTTAGCAAAATGGAAAGCAATATTGAAGCTTTACTAGATGGTATAGAAAAAAGAGATACAACAAATCAAGTCGAAACATTAATGACTGTGGCAAAATTATATCTATCAAACGGATATGGAGCAGAAGCAATTGGATATCTTGAATATGCAGCTCTTATCATGCCTGAACTAAAAGAATCTGCTGATTTTTATGCTCTTATGGGAGCAGCAAGAATGATTAACAGCCAATATGATTTAGCATTCAAGAATCTTAAAATGAAAAGCCTTAATGAATTTGAGGAAATCAACTATTGGAGAGCAGTAACCCTTTCAAAGCTCGGGGATTGGGCGCAAGCGGCTAGCATAGCACCCCAAATTATAGCACCAATTCGCAATTACCCAAAACAATTGCGGGTAAAAATGGCATTGGATTTAGCAGAAATAGCTTTAAAAAATGCGAATGTAAAACTCGGAGAAGAATATCTCTCCATTGTTGAGGCAGACAAATCAAATATAGAAGAAAAATATGCTGCAGCATATAATTATCTTAAAGGTGAAGTGTTCAGGCAAAAAGGAGAACCAGAAAAATCATATGAATATTGGGAACCTTTAACAGAAATAGAAGATGATTATTACAGAACCAGAGCATCTTTGGCATATGCCTCACTATTGCTAGAAGAAGGAGATATAACCCCAGCCAAAGCCATAGATATGATGGAACCTTTACGATATGCATGGAGGGGAGATGAGCTAGAAGCCTCTATAAATCTTCGCCTAGGTATGGTTTACATGCAGTATGGAGATTATCTAAAAGGATTATCAACTCTTCGTAATACAGCATCATTTTTCTCTGATACTATATTGGGTAGAAAAATGACTGATATAATGACACAGACATTTTATGATATTTTTCTCGGTGATAAAGTTGATGCAATTACACCGTTAGATGCGGTTACAGTTTATGAAGAATTCAGAGAATTAACACCAGCGGGGAAAAAAGGTGACCTTCTTGTCCAGTCTTTGGCTGATAGATTGATTAAAGCAGATTTATTAGGGCGTGCGGCAAAACTCCTTCAACATCAAATAGATTATAGATTAGAAGGTAAAGAAGCAGCAGAAATAGCAATAAAACTAGCAGCTGTATATCTTATGGACGGTGAATATGATAGAGCTTTGGAAACCATAGAAAAAGCTTCTGAATTATATGGAAATGATGCAACGCCAGAAATAATAAAGGAAATAGCTTTATTAAAAGCAAGAGCATTATCAAAAAAAGGAAAATATAAAGAAGCAATAAACGAGTTATATGGGCTTAAACAAGATATTGATGTCTTAAAAATGAGAGCAGATATATCATGGCAAACAGGTAGATGGTCTGATTCATCAGATGCATTAAGGGAAATAGTAAGAGAAATGGGAATAAAAGGAGGAAAAGACCTTACAGAACCAGAAGCAGAAATTATACTTAATTGGGCTATATCTCTAAATTTGGCTGGAAATCGTACATCATTAAATAACTTAGCAAATACTTACGGAAATGCTATGGCAAAAACATCAAAAGCCAACCAGTTTGACGTAGTAACAAGACAACGTCAAAACGCAATATTGGCAAGCCGTGATACAATAGCCTCAATGGTTAAAGAGGTTGATATATTTAAAGATTTCTTGGAAACATATAAAAAATCTAAATAGAGTTTAATGCCTAAAATGCCTCATACCAGTAAGAACCATAGCAAGCCCTCTATCATTGGCAGCTTCAATTACTTCATTATCTCTTATTGAGCCACCAGGTTGTATAACGGCAGTTACACCTGCTTCTGCTGCTGTTATAAGTCCATCAGCAAATGGGAAAAAAGCATCAGAGGCAACAACTGAACCTATTGTAAGAGCTTCATTCTCACCAGCCGCCTCAGCAGCATCCATAGATTTTTTAGCAGCAATACGACAAGAATCAACGCGGCTCATCTGTCCTGCACCAATTCCTACAGTACTTTTATCTTTGGCATAAACAATCGCATTTGATTTAACATGTTTGGCAACTTTAAAAGCAAATAATAAATCTTCCATTTCTTTTTGAGTAGGTTCTCTATCTGTAACAACTTTTAAATCATCTATATTAACACAACCAAAATCAGCATCTTGAACCAAAAGCCCACCTGATATGCTTTTTACAATACGTCTTTTCTCCGAAGGGTTAGCCATAGAACCAGTGGTAAGCACTCTAAGATTCTTCTTTTCTGAAACAATATCCATTGCACCAGCTTCAATACAAGGAGCAATAATAACTTCACTAAAAACTTTTATAATTTCTGTTGCTGTTTTTGCATCTAAAGGTCTGTTTAAAGCTATAATTCCACCAAAGGCACTAACAGGGTCGCATTTAATGGCCTTAATATATGCTTCAAGGCAATCCTCACCACTTGCAACACCACAAGGATTAGCATGTTTTATTATCGCAACAGAAGGTTCATCAAACTCTGATACAATTTCAAATGCAGCATCTGTATCATTAAGATTATTATATGATAATTCTTTCCCTTGAATTTGCGTTGCGTTAGCAACGCCAGCTCTTGAACTACTATCTATATATAGTGCAGCACTTTGATGAGGATTTTCCCCATATCTCAAAGATTGTTTTAGAATACCTGAAAAACTTGTACGCAAAGGGTAATCATCACTTGTTTGCGAGGCAAACCAACTTGCAATATTGGAATCATACGTAGCAGTAAGAGAATATGCTTTAGCAGCAAGTTTTTTTCTTAATATATATGTTGTTGCTCCATCATGTTTTTCTAAATCATCTATTACATTATCATAATCTTTTGGGTCTGTTACAATTGTAATAAATTTATGGTTTTTGGCAGAAGCCCTGACCATAGCAGGACCACCAATATCAATATTTTCTATACATTCATCAAAATCAGCACCAGAAGCAACAGTTTCACTAAAAGGATATAAATTAACAACAACCATATCTATATCATCTATATTATTTAATTTTTGAGCATCTACATGTTCTGTCTTATCTCTATCTGATAAAATACCACCATGAACTTTTGGATGAAGAGTTTTTACTCTTCCATTCATAATTTCTGGAAATCCAGTATGTTCCGAGATATCTTTTACTTTTATTCCAGCTTCCTTAAGAGCCTTTGCCGTTCCACCAGTTGAAATTATTTCCACACCATATTCATCTAGTTTCTTAACAAAAGGAACTAATCCAGATTTATCTGAAACAGAGATAATTGCCCTTTTAATTTTTACTGATTTGAAATCTTTTATTGTATTGTTCATAATTAATCCACGCCATGAGTATAAAAACTATAAGACGACCTTTTATAGTAACTTTTATAAATATACAAATAATTTATGCTATAGCCTGAATATTTTCGGCACATCCTTGTGCAGGTGAGTCAGGTTTAACATACAAACCACGCGCATTGTTAAGAGGTTTAAATTTATCTGTTATCCCAAGAACAGTTTCCGCCCCTCCTAATATAAGAAAACCATCTTCTGGCATTTGATTAGACATTTTAGCCAATATTTCAGATTTTGTTTTATCATCAAAATAGATAAGCACATTTCTACAAAATATTACATCAAACATACCCATATGCGTCATGCTATTAAGCAGATTAAAATTGTTAAATCTTATCATATTTTTTATTTCATCTTTAATCTGCCATTTATCATTAACTTGAGTGAAATATTTCATAAGATATTGAATAGGAAGTCCTCTTTGCACTTCAAATTGAGAGTAAATACCA
>JALTZE010000087.1 GCA_027051315.1 Micavibrio sp. | reverse complement strand
ACTATATTCTATGCATAAACTGGCATATATAAAACGGAAATAATATTTCACTATGAGTGGACTAAAACCTATATCGGCAGCAATAAAGACTGTTTCTAATAAGACATTTGATAGAAAATTTGTGCTTCTTGGTCGAATAATATCAAACTGGAGCGATATTGTTGGTGAGAAAATGCACCTTAATTGCCAGCCAGTTAAAATAAGATATAGAAAGAATAAAAAAAAATATGATGCTGTTTTGGAAATAGCAGCGACAAGTGCAGTAGCAGCAAAATTACAATATCAAACAGGATTATTATTGGAAAAGCTACACCAAATACTAGGAGAGCAAACAATAACATCTATAAGATTTGTTCATATACCAGCTAACAAAACAAAAATTTTACGCGCAAGTAAGAAACAACCGATAACTTCTTCACAAAAAAATAATCTTAACTCATTACTAAGCAATATTAATGATGTGGAATTAAAAGAAAGACTTGCAACTTTTGGCACATCATTTTATGAAGACATGAACCAAAATAATATCGGCATAAAATAATATCGATTAGGGAATATAGCAATGAAAGTAAATGCAATCACTTTACGTCCTGGTAATGTTCTGGAAAGAAATGGCAAGCTATGGGTAGTAACAAAATCTGATATAATGCAACCTGGTAAGGGGGCGTCAGTAATTCAAGTTGAAATGCGTGAAATTAAATCAGGTACAAAAGATAATGTACGTTTTAGAACTCAAGAAACGGTTGAAAGAGCAAGATTAGAGCAAGATGACTATCAATATTTGTATGAAGGAGCGGATGGATATGAATTTATGCATCTTGAAACTTACGAACAAGTAGTTGTTAATGGTGATATAATTGGTTATCCTAAAGCGTTTCTTCAAGAAGGTATGAAAGTTGTAATAGAAAGTCATGAAGGAACCCCCTTAAATGTTCAGCTTCCAGATAGTGTGATTATGGAAGTATCAGAAACAGAGCCAGTAATAAAAGGTCAAACAGCCTCATCTTCGTACAAACCTGCTGTTTTAGAGAATGGAGAAAGAGTTATGGTTCCGCCACATATTGATGCAGGTACTAAAATAGTAGTAAAAACCGAAGATGGTTCATACGTAGAGAAAGCAAAATAATATGGCAGCACCATTATCCCCAAATCTTAATGTAATGATAGCAGCAGCGGAGAAAGCCTCAAGACACTTGTTGCGTGATTTCGGAGAAGTAGAAAATCTTCAGGTATCAAGAAAAGGTCCTGGTGATTTTGTTAGTGCTGCTGACCGTAAATCTGAAGAGATAATACATAAAGAACTGCTAAAAGCTCGCCCTTCTTTTGGTTTTCTTATGGAAGAATCTGGAGAAGTAAAAGGAGAAGATGGAGAGCATCGCTGGATTATTGACCCACTTGATGGTACATCTAATTTTTTACATAGTATTCCCCATTGGTGCATATCTATAGCACTTGAAAAAGGCAGTGAAATAATTGCTGCAGTTGTTTACAACCCTATAAATGACGAATTGTTTCATGCGGAAAAAGGGCGTGGAGCGTTTTCAAGAAATAAAAGGTTAAGAGTGTCGGGTAGAGATAAATTAAAAGATTGTATAATTGCAACAAATCAGCCTTTACCAGATAGCAAGACTCACGAAAAATTTATGAAGCAATTTTATAAATTAAACACTCTAACTTCTGGAACCAGATGTATGGGGGCTTCCGCTTTGGATCTTGCTTATGTCGCTGCTGGTAAATTTGATGGTTTTTTTGAAGCAGAAAAAGACCTTAAACCTTGGGATAAAGCGGCTGGTACATTGCTTGTAAAAGAAGCAGGAGGATTTAATGCGGATATTGATAGACAAGATATTGTTTATGGTAACAAGCTTTTTTCAGGTAATTTGAATATAAAATCTGATTTGGAAAAATTGCTAAAATCAGCATAATAAATGGGTAAGCTAAAGGTGAAATATTGTTATTTTTTTAATAAATTTAGTTATGCTGGCTCTTTATTCTTAATTGCCGTAGTTGCTATTTCATTAATTTCATCAAATGTTTTAGCGGAAAATATATATAATTACACCCCTCCTCCCATGTTTGGAGAGCAAAATAAAAAAATAATAACTCCTGTAGTAAAATATTTTCCCAAACCTATAAAAAAACCAGATATTTTGGTGAAAGGTAATAATACCAACTATCCTAAGCCTATAAAAAGACCTAATAGTAATAATCTTTTATCATCAGAAAAAAGAACAATGCCAGCTGTTGCACCAGTAAAAGTTATCAAGGAAAGTTTGGCGGATAACACCATTAAATTCTCTAATATTAAGCAAAATGATAAAAAACAAATAACAAAAGAAAACGATAAAATACAACCAGACCTAACTATAATATACGAAGCAGGTAAAACTGAATTAAGCAAAGAAGCTCAAAAACTTATAACAGAGATAATTCTTTTACCTATGTTTAGTGATAATAATATCAGGCTTCAAATATTATCCTATGCTACGGCGGGTGATAATGGTCAAAGCTCTGACCACAGATATTCCCTTTCCAGAGCTTTAAATATAAAAAACTGGCTTCAATCAAGAGGAATAGAATATTCAAGAATCAATATTAGAGCTCTTGGAGATAATACAAGTTCTCCTAACAAGGATAGAGTTGATTTTATATTTATAAAACCTTAGTAACAGAATCGTTAGTTAATGTGGAAAACTATCCAGATATGTTTGACTCTAAATAATTACTTAATCATTCTATCATCATACAATAAATAGGAGTTTTAGTATGTTAAAAGCACTGTCTTTGATAATAGCCGCAATTGCATTTGTGGTTTTGGGATATTATATAAATAACAATAAAAATATTGATGTTACGGAAAAGGTGGCAATAGCTGAAGATGATGAAGATGTAGCAACTAAAAATACAAAAGAAGAACCAAAAATACAAACCAAAGCTGCGACTATATCACCTAATAAAGCTGAAATAGATTTAGAGCATGTTGCAAAGCCAAGAATAGTTGGTAATCCTGATGCTCCTGTAAGAATAGATGAAATAGTTTCTTTGAGTTGCCCTCATTGTGCAAATTTTTATAAAAATGTGTATGGAGATGTTATAAAAAACTTTGTTGATACTGGTAAGGTTTATATCGTATATCATGATTTCCCTTTAAATAGGCAAGCTTTGGAGGCTGCAGCGATTGCTCGATGTTTACCGGAAAAGCAATTCCATAAATTTATTTCTTTATTATTCCAAACACAAGAAAAATGGAAGCATGATAAGAAATATCCTAAAATGTTATATCAAAATGCAAAATTGGCGGGGCTTTCAGGTGAAATGATAGAAAAATGTGTAAATTCCAAAGAAATTCATGAAATAATCACAAAAGATATTGATTATTACATAAAAACATTTAACATAAAGTCAACCCCTTCATTGGTGATAAATAACAAGGAAGTATTGGGATATACTCCTTATGAAAAGTTAGAGAAAATACTTAACTCTTATTACGAAGAAAGTGTTAAATAATTTAAAGTAAGACCGCCTTCCTATATTTCATATATGTGGGAAGGGTTTTTAGAGGAACTGAATGATAAAATTCAGCAAATTAAAAATAAGTGGTTTTAAATCATTTGTTGATAAAACAGAATTGGAAATAAATTGTGGGCTAACGGGTATCGTTGGCCCAAATGGTTGTGGAAAATCCAATGTAGTTGAGTCTATTAAATGGGCAATGGGGGAAGGCTCTGCAAAAAAAATGCGTGGTGGTGGCATGGATGATGTAATCTTTGCTGGAACGCAAAAACGTAACAAAAGAAATATAGCAGAAGTAACACTTACACTCGATAACAAAACAAGGGCTGCTCCTCCACCATATACAAATATGGAAGAGATAGAAATCACGCGTAAAATAGAAAGGGGGGTAGGTTCTACATACAAAATTAATGGTAAAATATGTAGAGCACGGGATGTGCAACTGTTCTTTTCAGATACAATGATGGGTGCTAACTCCCCTGCCCTTGTATCTCAAGGAAAAGTAACTGAAATGATAAATGCAAAACCTCTGCAAAGAAAATATATATTAGAAGAGTCCGCAGGGGTAACAGGATTATATAGCAGAAGACATGAAGCGGAGCTGAAATTAAAAGCCGCCGAAGATAATCTTGAAAGGCTTGATGATATAATATCATCACTACAATCTCAGCAAAATTCCTTGAAAAGGCAGGCAAGGCAGGCTGTTAAATATAAAGAAATTTCTCAAGAAATAAGAAAGTACGAACATCTACTTTCATATATAGAATGGAAACAAGTAGATAATCATTATAAAAATGCTATGGATATGTTTAGACAATCAGAAAAAATAGTATCTGAAAAATTATCTGTAGTTACTCAATTAACCAAAACACAAGTTGAACAATCAAAACAGCTCCCTGAAATAAGGCAAAATGAAGCAAAGGCATCTGCCGCTTATCAAGCACAAAAGATTATGATAGATAGGCTAGAAGATGAGTTGGAAAGAACAGAAGAACAGATAAAATCATCTAATGAGCAGCTAAAACAAATAATACATGAC
>JALTZE010000086.1 GCA_027051315.1 Micavibrio sp. | reverse complement strand
ACGCATATTGTTTTGAAGTAGTTTCAGAGATAACAATTTCACCACCAAGAGAGTTACCTCTTGCCTGTGTTATTTTAACATCTACTATTTCCCCAATTAGTCTTTCATTACCAGCCACATGAATAGCTTGATTGTAAGGTGTACGACCGTGAATCTGCCCTTCAACTCTTCCTTTTTTATCAAATAAAACAGGAACAACCATTCCCACACTATTTTGATTAAATTCAAGCTGTTGTTTGTTTAAAAGCTCTTGCAATCTTGCCAACCTGTCTGATGCAATTTTATCATGAACTAAATTCATCATATTAGCAGCAGGAGTACCAGGTCTTGCACTATATTTAAAAGAATAAGCAGAAGCATATTTTATATCTTCGACAATTTTTATAGTATCTTCAAAATCCTGCTCACTTTCACCAGGAAAACCTACAATAAAATCACCACTTATAGCTATATCAGGTCTAACCTCTCTAAATTTAGCAATTATTTCTTTGTAACTATCTGCGCTATGTTTACGGTTCATGGCTTTTAATATTTCGTCTGAGCCACTTTGTACGGGAAGATGCAAATAAGGCATTAATTTATCCACATCTCTATGTGCATAAATCAGGGAATCCTCCATATCATTGGGGTGAGAGGTTGTGTATCGAATTCTTTCAATTCCATTTATTTCTGCAATTTCTCTGATTAATTCTCCTAATCCCCAAACACCGCCATCAGAGCTTTTACCATGGTAAGCATTCACATTTTGACCAAGTAAAGTAACTTCTTTAACTCCTTCTTTTGCAACTCTCTTACATTCATCAATAATTTGAGAAACAGGACGTGAATATTCCGCCCCTCTAGTATATGGAACAACACAATAAGTACAAAATTTATCACAACCTTCCTGAACAGCAACAAAGGCTGTAAGACCGTTCCCCTTATTTTCCGAAGGCAAGGCATCAAATTTATCTTCTACAGGAAAATCAGTATTTACTACCCTTTGCCCTGTGGCTTTAATCACCATTTCTGGTAATAAATGATAAGTTTGAGGGCCAAAAACCATATCTACATAAGGAGCGCGCTTCATTATAAAATCACCCTCAGCTTGCGCCACACAACCTGCTACGGCCATGATTGTATCTTTTTTATTGTCCTTATGTACTTTAAGACGCCCAAGCTCTGAAAAAACTTTATCAGTGGCTTTTTCTCTAATATGACATGTATTAAGTATAATCATATCTGCATCATCAGGCTCTGATACAGTTTCATAGCCTAGCGAACGCAAAACATCTGCCATTCTTTTGCTGTCATAATCATTCATTTGACAGCCCCATGTTTTTATAAATAATTTTTTGTCCATTATAACCATGCTTTTATTTAATAACTTTTTTGGGTTAAAGCACAAAAACCACCCAAAAATCAAATGATATTTGACTTTACATATAAAAACATAGAAAATGTCATATCATTTGTGGAAAAATAGTCTTTGAAAATAATTGAATATGGTTATTTTGCAATCATACAGCTATAAAAAATATATAAGAGGAGTTAAATAAGATGATAAGATTACTTTCAATAGCTTTTACTTTAATTGCTATATCAATGCCCGCAGATGCATCATCATGCTATACAATGAGTGAGGCAGAAGCAGAACAAGGTATAAGGATTCAAAGTGAACTGATGGTAATAGGTCTTAATTGTCAGCATAAAGTAAAGGGCATCTATAACAAATATAGAGAACTTGCAAACAATAATTCCAAGCTATTTAGCTCTTACAATCAAACGATGATAAATCATTTCAAAAAAAATGGGATAAAAAATACAGAAGCAGAAATTAATGCTATGCGTACAAGTTACGCCAACAAAATATCTAAAATTGCGGCAGAGCTTCGCCCAGATGTTTTTTGCGCAAAATATGCCACCAGAATTGAAAAAGCAGCAACAATGAATCAAGAACAAATCAGAAAATGGGCAACAACTTTTTTCCCAAGCCATCCAGTATCAAAACCATTATGTGAGTCATAAGAATGGAATTATCATCAACACCTATTATGGATAAAATATCAGAATTTGTAGCATCAATTATATTCTACAGCATAGATATATCTCCATTATTTGGTGTTGAACAAGAAATAGGAATATTACTTATTCTTGTATGGCTTGTCGTTGCATCTGTATTTCTAACTTTTTATATGGGATTTATAAATTTTCGTTTTTTTAAACATGGTATAGACCTCGTAATGGGGCGCGCTAAAAACGATAAAGAAGCACAAAATGGAGAAATAAGTAGATTTCAAGCTTTAATGACAACAATGTCAGGAACAGTAGGGCTTGGTAATATAGCTGGAGTAGCAGTAGCAATATCAGTCGGAGGAGCAGGGGCAGCATTTTGGATGTTCTTTATGGGATTTTTCGGCATGACTACCAAATTTGTCGAAGCAACATTAGGGGTTAAATATCGCCATCATCCAAATACGGAACATAAAAATAAGATTTATGGCGGGCCCATGTATTACATACGTGATGCTTTTTCAAATCGAGGCTTGCCTCTGATAGGTTCAATTTTAGCAGCTTGTTTTGCGGTCTTTTGCTTTGTCGGAGCATTAGGCGCAGCACCATTATTTCAGACTAATCAAGCGGTAGAACAGCTTGGTACTATAATCCCAAATATAGAAGAATATAAAATTCTTATAGGAATATTAATAGCAATTCTGGTTGGTGCTGTAATTATCGGTGGAATTAAATCAATAGCAAAAGTAGCCTCAGCAATTGTTCCATTCATGGGGGTTGCTTATATATTAATGGGAATTACTGTACTTGTGATATATGCGGATAAAATTCCCGAAGCATTATCAACAATAATAAATAGTGCTTTTAGCTTAGAAGCAGGAATAGGGGCTCTTTTAGGTGCAATAATTCAAGGAGTAAGAAGGGCAGCATTTTCAAATGAAGCAGGTATAGGTTCCGCAGCGATAGGTCATTCTGCAGTAAAAACAAATCAGCCAGTATCACAAGGGTTCGTTGCTATGTTAGGACCTTTTATTGATACATGCATTATTTGCATGATAACGGCTCTGGTTATCGTAATTACTAATTCTTACGATGTTAGTAACGCTAATATGGAAGGAGTAGCTCTTACTTCCCGTGCTTTTGAATCTGCTGTTTCTTGGTTTCCATATTTACTTGTTGTGATAGTTCAGCTTTTTGCATTTTCAACTATTATTTCTTGGACATATTACGGAGTTAAATCATGGGCATATATATTCGGTGAAAAATTATGGGTTGAAAATATATATAAACTAATTATATGCCTGTGTATAATAGTGGGGGCAACTGCGGAGCTTGGCTCTATCATTGATTTTACAGATGCTATGATATTTGCAATGGCTGTACCTAACATAATTGCTCTTTATATTCTTGCCCCAGAAGTTAAAAGCGACCTCAAAAAATATATTGCCAAGCTAAAAGAAGCAGAAAAAGATATAAAGCCTGAAGCCACGTAAATACAAGCCTTTTCAGAAGTTATACACATTATCCACATGACGCAATTTTATTTAAAGTTGCGTCATAATTTTATCCATATGATACTAGCCTATCCGCAAAAAAATATAATATGGAGTATTAGGCATGAGTGAAATCATTGCAAGCAAGCTGAAACGTGATGCTTCCGTTTCTGAAGATACTAAGACAATTACGATATCCGCTAAAAAGAAATCTAATGATAATCCTGTTATAAATACAGGTCTTTCAAGCAGTGATAACATAAATAACGATAAGTCAGAAAAAACAGCCGATACTCCTATAACAGCTCCAAAACCTGAAAAAAAAGATGAAGAAATAACAAATATACTTAACGATGATGACAGTGAAAATGTACTTGTGTTGGGCACGCCTAACACAATAAATCGTTCATATACATCAATAATAGCAGGCTGGACAGGTGTTTTTCTAACTATTTCATGGCTAATAATATCAGCAATATATGTAAATATTCATATAGGTTTTTCTAATTTTTTAACTATAGCTCCTCAGGAATTGGGGGCAATATTTGCGGGAATAATCGCTCCAATAGCATTATTTTGGATGATAGTAAGTCAAATACAAAGAGATGCAGATATAAGATTACATTCAGCAATATTACGCCAAGAGCTCCAAAATTTAATATATCCATCTGATGAGCGTGCATATAAAATTAACAAGGATATAGAACAATTATGCCAACAATCAGCTGAGTTAGCTTCATCTTCGCGCTCTATATTAAAATCAATACATATGGCAAAACAGGGATTACGTGCAGAAATAAGAGATTTTGTAGGAGTATCTAAAAAAACAGAATTTCATATAGATAGACTTGCTGAAACATTAAATGATAGAGCGAATAAATTACTGACTTTAACTGATGAAATAGAAAAAAGAACAGATAAAATTGGTGAAAAGACCTTAACTGGTGCTAAAGCATGGGATTGTGCGGCAATAAAAATACTTGAAAGAGCAGATGAAATGGAAACAGCCTTAGGTAAAGGCTCTGAAAAAATATTGCTTGCGGCTGAAAAAGCAGAAAAAACTTCTGAAACTATTAAGGATAATATGGCATCATCATATTCAACATTAGAAGAAACAATAGCAGATATTTCAAAGAAAATAGATAATAT
>JALTZE010000085.1 GCA_027051315.1 Micavibrio sp. | reverse complement strand
TTTATATACCCTTTATAATTTTATAAATTTTATCAATAGTGCTTTAAAGCAAATTATGAAAGAAATGACAAGAGGATAGTGATATCAAATATAAGTTTATATTCATTTTTATCGGAGAATCATAAAAAAAGCCATATTTTTCAATATGGCTTTTGAAGAGTTTTATTTTTTATTATTATATCTTCTTTTTCCTTACTACAGGAGCGGGACTATGTTTGATAATTTCTACTTTTACGCTTGCTTTTTCAACTGCTTCAATTGCTATTTTTGTTGCACCTGAAATTTTTAGATTTACTTTTGATTTTAGCTCACCATTAGCAAGAAGACGAATACCATCTTTCTTACGGCGTACTATCCCTGCTTCTACCAAAATATCTTCATTAATTTCTTTTTTAATGTCAAGCTTACCTGCGTCAATCGCTCTTTGAAGACGAACAAGAGTGATTTCAACATGTTTTTTAGCGTTATAATTGTTAAAACCGCGCTTTGGAAGGCGACGATAAAGAGGCATTTGACCGCCTTCAAAACCTTTTATTGATACACCAGTTCTTGATTTCTGACCTTTTTGACCAGAGCCACAAGTTTTACCTTTACCTGAACCAATACCACGCCCTACTCTAGTACGTTCTTTTATTGACCCTTCACTTGGTTTTAATTCATTAAGTTTCATTATCTTATTCCTTTATTTGGTATATTACCCAATGCAGTTTTAGGCTGCGTTTTCTTCTATTTTTACAAGATGGCTTACTTTTCTAATCATACCACGAACAGAAGGAGTATCTTCTAATTCTCTGGTTTTATGCATTTTGTTAAGCCCTAAACCTATCAATGTTTGACGTTGATATGCCTGACGACCTATCGGAGAACCAATCTGCGTTACTTTTATTGTTTTTCCTACAGTTTTTTTTGTAGAGTTTTTGGCAGAAACTTTCTTTGCTGGGGCTTTTTTTGCTGCTACAGTTTTAGTAGCAGGAGATTTTTTTGTTTCTGCTTTCTTTTTAGGAGCAGCCTTTTTTGCTGCTGTTTTCTTTTCTTTGTTTTCTTCAGCCATTGTCCTGACCCTTTATCCTTTAATTATTACTTTTCTTCGCTAGCTTTTTCTTTATTTTTTGTTTCTGACCTATTATCACGACCTGAAACAATTTCGCTTACTTTTAGACCACGTCTGCTTGCAACATTTCTTGGGCTTTCCATGCTTTCTAAAGCAGCAAATGTGGCTCTAACCATATTATATGGATTGTTCGAACCTATACATTTTGCAACGACATCTTGGACACCCAAAGCTTCAAATATTGCACGAAGCGGCCCACCTGCGATAATACCAGTACCTGGAGGAGCAGACCTTAGGTGAACATGCCCTGCTCCATAACGTCCCTCAACATCATGGTGTAAAGTACGTCCTTCACGAAGAGGAACCTTGATAAGCTCGCGTCTTGCCTGTTCATTGGCCTTACGTACAGCATCTGGAACCTCACGAGCTTTACCATGACCAAAACCTACGCGACCTTTACCATCACCTACAACCATCAAAGCTGCAAAGCCGAATCTACGACCACCTTTAACAACTTTCGCTACACGGTTGATACCGACTAAACGTTCATTTAATTCTGAACCTTCTTCACGGGCTTGTTTTTTTTCTGCTGTACGAGACATTAAACTAATTCCTTAATATTATTTATTGTTATACTTCAAGACCTGCTTCGCGGGCACTGTCAGCAAGAGCCTTAACTCTTCCATGATAAAGATTTCCACCACGATCAAACATTACTTTCTTAACACCAGCTTTTTTTGCTCTTTGTGCTATTATTTTACCAACTTGTGTTGCTGCTGTAATATTTGCTCCTGATTTGATGATTTCTTTAACATCTTTATCTAATGTTGAAGCAGCAGCAAGTGTTACACCTTTAACATCATCTATAATCTGCGCATATATCTGCTTACCTGTACGATGTACAGATAAACGAGGTAAAGCAGCTTTATTGATTCTTGAAAGCTTTGTACGGTTTCGTCTGCGACGACGTTCAAAATTTGTTTCTGATTTATAAGCCATTTTTCTAACCTTTTCATCGAAGATTTATTATTTCTTCTTACCTTCCTTAAGCATGATTTCTTCTCCTTCATAACGCACACCTTTACCTTTATATGGCTCTGGTGGACGGAATGAAACTATCTCAGCAGCAACCTGCCCTACCTTTTGTTTATCAGTACCTGTTATAGCGATATTAACGTTTTTATCAACTGTTACTGATATCCCTTCGGGAACTGGGTACTTAACTTCATGAGAAAAACCAAGTTGTAAAACAATATCTTTACCACTCATCTGAGCACGATAACCAACACCTTTAATCTCTAGTTTTTTTGTAAAGCCTTCATTAACGCCGACTACCATGTTATTGATAAGAGAGCGTGTTGTCGCCCACATAGATTTTGCTATACGTGAATTTGTTGCAGGAGCAACAATCACATTATTGCCTTCTACTTTAGCTGAAACCTCACTATGTAAATCCATAGTAAGTTCACCTTTAGGACCTTTTGCTTTTACGTTACTTCCATTTATTTCGACAGTTACTCCATTTGGAACTACTACCGGATTTTTACCTATACGAGACATTTTCTTTTTTCCTTAGTTTCTTTTTATCAGATAATCATTAATTAGAATATCTGGCAAAGTACCTCTCCACCTACATTAGCTGCTCTAGCTTCGTGATCAGACATTACACCTTTTGATGTTGACACTACCGCTATACCTAAACCGTTATAGAAATAAGGGAGTTCATCTGCTCCACTATATACACGTCTACCTGGTTTTGATACTCTTTTCATCTCACGGATAGAGCCCTCACCTTCAAAATATCTTAGAGTTATAACAAGGTCTTTCTTGTTATTATCTAAATCTTTTACTATATAACCATCTATAAATCCTTGTTTTTTTAACACATTGCATACTGCTTCACGTAGTGTTGACCAAGGACATGATACTGTTTCTTTATTAGCATGCTGACCATTTCTTATTCTTGTCAACATATCGCCTAATGGATCACTCATTGTCATTTTTCTATATCCTTATTCTTTAATTATTACCAGCTAGACTTAACTACACCTGGAAGCTCACCTTGAGCTGCCAATTGCCTCAGCATAATTCTGGATATACCGAATTTTCTGTGATAAGAGCGTGGTCTTCCAGTTACCGCACAGCGGTTACGAGCGCGTATTTTAGAAGAGTTCTTAGGCAATCTTGAAAGCTTCATCATTGCGTTAAAACGCTCTTCTGGTGTTTTTGTTTCATCTATAATCGTAGCTTTAAGCTCTGCACGTTTATTTGCATATTTCTTAATTAGCTTACGACGTTTAAGATCACGTTGTACTGCACTTACTTTTGCCATTTTATAAATTCCTCAATTTAACTTATGTTCTAACGCTTATTCTTTTAATTATTAATCCTTAAATGGCATATCAAAACCACGCAAAAGCTCTTTTGCTTCTTCATCTGTTTTTGCAGATGTGTGGAAAGCTATGTCCATACCTCTAATTTTATCAACTTTATCATAATCTATTTCAGGAAAAACAATATGTTCTTTTATTCCCATATTATAATTACCTTGACCATCAAACGCTTTACCATTTATGCCTCGAAAATCACGTACACGTGGTAATGCAATTGTTGTTAATCTATCCAGAAACTCGTACATACGTTCACGACGAAGCGTAACTTTTACACCGATTGCCATTCCTTCACGCACCTTAAATGATGCATTTGATTTTTTTGCACGAATTATAATTGGCTTTTGACCTGCTATTTGCATCAAATCATTCGCTGCATTTTCAATAAATGCACGATTCTGAGTTGCTTCACCAACTCCCATATTGATAACGATTTTTTCAAGACGTGGAATCTCCATGTCATTTTTATAACCGAATTTTTCTTTCATCTTCGATTTAATTTCGTCATCATATCTTTTTTTATAACGTACTACTGACATATTATTCACCTTGCTTTTATACTGTCTGACCAGATCTTCTGGCTATACGAGTTTTTGTTCCGTCTTTATCAATTTTATAACCTACTCTTACAGGTTTTTTATCTTTAGGGTCAATTAATGCTACATTTGACGCATGAATTGATGCTTCGATTTTTTCGATACCACCTGCTGACATTTGTGTTGGTTTTCTATGCTTAGTAACCATATTGATACCTTGCACGACAACCCTGTTATCAGAAGGAAGAACTTTTGTTACTTCTCCTTCTTTACCTTTATCGCGACCAGTAATAACAACTACTTTGTCGCCTTTTTTTATTTTCATTTTATTTCTAGACATAATTTTAATCCTTATAGCACTTCTGAAGCCAGAGATATAATTTTCATGTAACCTTTACCACGAAGTTCACGTGTAACAGGACCGAAAATACGTGTACCTACAGGCTCACCATTTTTATTGATAAGAACAACAGCGTTAGTATCAAAACGAATTTTTTCACCGCTTGCTCTATTTAAACCATGTGCTGTTCTTACGATAACTGCGTCATGCACTGTACCTTTTTTGACGCGGCCGCGTGGCAGTGCTTCCTTAACGGAAACTTTAATTACGTCACCAATATTGGCAGTCTTCCTATGAGAACCACCTAATACCTTGATGCACTGCACCTTCTTAGCACCACTATTATCAGCTACCTCAAGGTTGGTTTGCATCTGAATCATAACTTTATTCCTTCTCTTTTTTAGCTACTGTTTTTTTAGCCGAAGCTTTTTTAGTTGCTGCTTTCTTCGCAGGAGCCTTCTTTGCTACTGCCTTTTTTTCTTCTGTTTTTTTGGCAGAAGCCTTTTTAGCAGCAGGAGCTTTTTCAGTAGACTCTGCCTTTTTCTCAACTGGTGCGGCTGCTATAGCTTCACCATTTTTTGTTACCACTATCCATTTTTTATTTTTGGATATTGGGCGACATTCCTCGATAGCCACCACATCACCTGTTTGGCATATATTAGCCTCATCATGAGCTGCGTATTTATCTGTACGTTTAATATATTTTTTATATACTGGATGCATGTAGCGTCTTTCAACAAGAACTGATACTGTCTTGTCGTTTTTATTACTTACTACTTTGCCTTCCAAAATACGGCGTGGCATATCTTAATCTCCTTAGTTATTTACTTATGCTGCTTTTGCAGTTTCAGTTTTATTTTTTTCGGTCAAAATTGTTTTTATTTTTGCGATATCACGGCGCAATGTCTTCATTTGCGCTGTGTTATCCATCTGTCCACCAGCTTTTTGGAAACGCATGTTGAATTGCTCTTTACGCAAATCAAGCAATTGCTTTTTTAACTCATCAACAGATTTTGTTCTTAGCTCTTCAGCTTTCATTTTAAGCTCCTATCTTTTTAACTACTCACCAATACGAGTAACAAATTTAGTTTTTATAGGCAATTTAGATGCCGCCAATGCCATTGCTTCACGTGCAAGTTGCTCTGGAACACCGTCCATCTCAAACATGATACGACCTGGTTTAACACGAGCAGCCCAAAATTCAACTGCCCCCTTACCTTTACCCTGACGAACTTCCAATGGCTTTTTAGAAACTGAAACATCAGGAAAAATCCTAATCCACACTTTACCTTGACGCTTAATATGTCTGGTAATAGTACGACGCGCCGCCTCTATCTGACGTGCAGTAATACGCTCTGGCTCCATAGCCTTTAGACCATAAGCACCAAAATTAAGTGACGAACCGCCTTTTGCAATGCCGTGAATACGACCTTTATGCTGCTTGCGAAATTTTGTTTTCTTTGGTTGTAACATTTTTATACATCCACTTTCTTAAATTTTTGGCTGACTTTACCTTGTTCCGCCGTTAATATTTGCAATTCTCTTATCACGAGCCGCAGGGTCGTGTTCAAGAACATCACCTTTATATATCCATACTTTGATACCAAGTATTCCGTATGTGGTCATTCCTTTTGCTGTACCATAGTCCAAATCGGCACGAAGTGTATGAAGAGGAACTCTACCTTCACGGTACCATTCTGTACGTGCAATATCCGCTCCACCTAAACGACCCGCTACATTTATCCTGATACCTTTAGCACCAAGACGCATCGCTGATTGAACTGCACGTTTCATAGCTCTACGAAAAGAAACACGTCTTTCAAGCTGTTGAGCTATACCTTCGGCCACTAATTGTGCGTCTAGCTCAGGTTTTCTAAGCTCTACAATATTAAGTGATACATCACCACCTGCAAGAGTAGATAATTTTCTTCTAAGCTTTTCTATATCAGCACCTTTTTTACCGATAATTACACCTGGCCTTGCAGCGTGTACTGTAACACGAATATTTTTTGCAGCCCTTTCAATTATAACTTTACTGACTCCAGCAGCCTTTAAAGCTTTATGAACATATTTTTTAAGCTCAAGATCCTTTACAAGCTTATCCGAATAATCCTTACCAGCGTACCAGCGAGAATCCCATGTTCGGTTTATACCTACTCTTAGACCTATTGGATTAACCTTCTGACCCATTTTCTTTCTCGCTCCTTATGCTTCTTCGCGTTCGCGTACAACAACTGTTATGTTGCTGAAAAATTTCTGTATTTTAGCAGCACGCCCTCTTGCTCTTGCTCGAAAACGTCTCATAACCACTGATTTACCAACTGTTGCCTCTGCTACATATAAGCGGTCGACATCAAGACCATGATTATTTTCTGCATTTGCAACTGCTGATGCTAGAACCTGTTTAACATCTTTTGCTATACGCTTTGGACTAAACTCAAGATCAGTCAAAGCCTTTCCTGCACTTTTCCCCCTGATTGACTGAGCAACCAAGTTTAGTTTTTGCGGGCTAGTGCGCACATGTTTTGCATATGCTCTAGCTTCGTTTTCTGCGGTTCTAGCTTTATTTGCTGCCTTACCCATAATATTATTCTCCAAAAATTTAACGTCTATCTATAGGTATAACCCATTAACCACGTTTTGCTTTTTTATCAGCACCATGACCCCAATATGTTCGAGTCGGTGCAAATTCACCCAACTTATGTCCAATCATATTATCTGATACCAGCACTGGTATAAATTTATTACCATTATGTACTGCTATCGTCAAACCTACCATATTTGGTAGTATAGTTGAACGACGAGACCAAGTTTTAACCGGTGTATTTTTACCGGAAGCCCTTACCTCTTCACATTTCTTTAGAAGATGGCGATCTACGAATGGGCCTTTTTTTACCGAACGAGCCATGTCTTTTACTCTTTCACTCCATTAAAAGTCAACAAAAAATTACAATTACTTCTTACGACGACGAATAATATATTTATCCGTTGCCTTATTTTTACGTGTTTTAGCACCTTTAGTAGGCTTACCCCATGGTGTAACCGGATGACGACCACCTGAAGTTCTACCCTCACCACCACCATGTGGATGGTCAACAGGGTTCATAACAACACCACGTACATGAGGACGACGTCCTAACCAACGATTACGCCCTGCCTTACCTTTGTTAGTATTCATATGGTCAGGGTTAGATACAGCACCTATAGAAGCCATACAATCACCTCTAACTACACGAAGCTCACCTGATGGTAATTTTATTTGTGCATAACCTGAGTCACGCCCTACTAGCTGTGCATATGCACCTGCTGTTCTAACCATCTGAGCACCTTTGGCAGGCTTCATCTCTATATTATGAATGATAGTACCAACAGGCATATTTTTAAGCTTCATAGCGTTACCTGGTTTAACATCTGTTTTTTCACCAGAGATAACTTTATCACCTGCTTGCAAACGCTGTGGAGCTAATATATATGCTTTTTCACCATCTTTATATTCGATTAAAGCTATATATGCTGTACGGTTAGGGTCATATTCTATTCTAACCACTGTAGCTTCCATATCGAATTTATTACGTTTCCAATCTATTATACGATAGCGCTGTTTATGACCGCCACCACGATGCCAAGATGTAATTCTACCTGTATTATTTCTACCACCTGTCTTTTTCTTACCTTCAGTAAGATTCTTTTCAGGCTTACCTTTCCATAATTCAGAACGGTCAGTTATAACCAACTGACGTTGTGAAGGAGTTCTAGGATTAAATTTTTTCAATGCCATTTTCTTTTACCTTTTTTTATGTCCTAATATTTTTAATTTTCAGGACGTTTTCCCTTATCGGTGGAAACCACCATAATTTTTCTAGTTAAATCCCTGCACCTGTATCTATTGTTTGACCTTCTTCCAGCGTGATTATCGCCTTCTTAACATCATTACGTTTACCTAACACGCCGCGAAAACGCTTTGTTTTTCCCTTTGTTATTAGAGTATTTACATTTTTTACTTTTACCTTAAATAATGCTTCTACTGCTCTTTTAATCTCAGGCTTAGTTGCATCATTAGCCACACGAAAAGTAACCTGACCATGTTCTGAACCCATAGTAGCTTTTTCTGTTATTACAGGTTCACGAATTACTTCGTAATCTCTTTCTATTGCTACTGTTTCTTTTTTCTTAGCCATTTTTTTATTCCTTTATCTTTTCTTTATGCCGCTTTTTTAACAGAAACTAAACGCTCTGTAAGTTTCTCTGCGGCTTCTTTTGTAAGCACTAGAATATCACGACGTAGAATATCGTAAACATTTACACCTTGTACCGGTA
Source organism: Micavibrio sp. (assembly GCA_027051315.1). Taxonomy (GTDB): domain Bacteria; phylum Pseudomonadota; class Alphaproteobacteria; order Micavibrionales; family Micavibrionaceae; genus JALTZE01. The sequence continues at coordinate 10,657 of JALTZE010000085.1, read as the reverse complement.
AAACATCAACACGTGGAATATTATTAGTTGCACGAGCAAAATTTGCATCAACATCTTCACCACATATTATCAAAGCAGAATCTAAACCCATTTTACTTAAGGCAACTGCCATTGGTTTTGTTTTATGGCTCTTGGACTTAGCTTCATCAAGAATTATAAGCTTACCATCAGCTGCTTTTGCAGAAAGAGCACATTTCAATGCATATTGACGTAGTTTTTTAGGAACATCTATATTATGTGTTCTTACTACTGGTCCAAAAATTGTTGCACCACCTCTATCTTGAGGTCTACGAATTGAACCAGCTCTTGCACGTCCTGTACCTTTTTGCGACCAAGGTTTTTTACCAGTTCCTGATATTTCAGATATACCTTTTGTCTTGTGACAACCACTGCGACGTTTTGCCAATTGATAATTTACAACACGGTGCAGAATATCTGTTTTTACTTCTACTCCGAAAACAGAATCATCTAAATCGATTTTATCGACTTCTTTGTTCTGTATATTTTTAACTGCAATTTTCACGGTTCTAATCCTTTATATTTGCTTTATTCTTTTGTATCTTCAGCTTTTACTTCTTCAGCCTTATCTTCAACTTTCTTTTCAGTTTTTTCGGCTGATTTAAGACCTGCGGGAAGAGGAATGTTATCAGGAGCACTCCTTTTAACTGCATCTGTTACATATACCCAACCAGAATTACATCCTGGAACTGAACCTTTTACTAAAATAAGATTTTCTTTTTCATCAACGGCAACAATCTCAAGATTTTGTGTAGTAACGCGTTCGTTACCCATTTGTCCTGCCATTTTTTTACCTTTAAAAACTTTACCTGGGTCTTGACACTGACCTGTTGAACCATGAGCACGGTGAGATACAGATACACCGTGAGATGCACGCATACCACCAAAATTGTGCCTTTTCATAGCCCCTTGAAAGCCTTTACCTTTTGATGTTCCACAGATATCCACTTTCTGACCTGGGACAAAATGTGCAGCACTTAATTCAGCACCAACCTCAAGTAAATTTTCAGGAGAAACCCTGAATTCAGCAACTTTTTTCTTAGGTTCAATTTTTGCCTTTGCAAAAGTAGTACGCTGAGCCTTAGCCACACGGTTAATCTTAGCCTTACCAGCACCTAATTGAACTGCTGTATAACCATCTTTTTCTTCCGTACGTACAGATACTACTTGACAATTATCAAGCTTTAAAACTGTTACCGGTACATGATGACCGTCTTCGCTAAAGACGCGTGTCATGCCTTCTTTACGTGCAATAACTCCGGTTCGCATCTTATTTTCTCCAATTCTTCTTTATATCTACAAAATATCAAACAGTTAGCTTTATGCCGCTGCTTGACCTATTTTAATTTCAACATCAACACCAGCTGCTAAATCCAACTTCATAAGAGCATCAACAGTTTGTGGTGTAGGCTCTACAATATCTATAAGACGCTTATGCGTACAAACCTGAAAATGTTCCATAGAGTTTTTGTTCACATGCGGTGATTTCAACACTGTGAAACGCTCTTTCCTAGTTGGTAACGGGATTGGGCCTCTTATACCTGCTCCTGTTCTTTTTGCTGTATTAACAATCTCGCTTGTAGATGCATCTAATATGCGATGATCAAAAGCCTTCAAGCGTATACGAATTGTTTGAGCGTCCATTATTTTATTCCTTCTTATCTTTAATTGCCTTTAATCAAATTACTTAAACCAAATTAAAGGACTTTCAATAACCCTTGGGATAGTCTGGCCGTTTCATTACGGCCAGCCCCCTATTCATTTAACCTTATTCGATGATTTTTGATACAACACCTGCACCAACTGTTCTACCACCTTCACGGATAGCAAAGCGTAAACCTTCATCCATCGCAATTGGAGCAATTAGCTCAACTTCAATTTCGCAGTTATCGCCTGGCATAACCATTTCTGTACCTTCTGGTAACTTCACCTCACCAGTTACATCTGTTGTTCTGAAGTAGAACTGTGGACGATAGTTACTGAAGAAAGGAGTATGACGACCACCTTCTTCTTTTGATAGAATATATGCTTCTGCAGAGAATTTTGTGTGTGGCTTGATAGAACCTGGCGCACAAAGAACCTGACCTCTTTCAACTTCCTCACGCTTTGTACCACGAAGAAGAGCACCGATATTATCACCTGCTTCACCTGAATCCAGAAGCTTACGGAACATTTCAACACCAGTACATGTTGTTGTTTGTGTTTCTTTGATACCAACTATTTCTAGCTCATCACCAACATTAACTACACCTTGTTCAACACGGCCAGTAACAACAGTACCACGACCTGAGATTGAGAACACATCTTCAATCGGCATTAGGAATGGTTTATCTTTTGGACGGTCTGGAGTTGGTACATATTCATCAACAGCAGCCATTAATTCACGTATTTTGTTTTCACCAATTTCAGGGTCTCTACCTTCAAGAGCGGCAAGAGCTGAACCAGCAATAACAGGTATATCATCACCTGGGAAATCATATGATGATAGAAGCTCACGCACTTCCATTTCAACAAGCTCAAGCAGCTCTTCATCATCAACTTGGTCAACTTTGTTAAGGAACACAACAAGAGCAGGAACACCAACCTGACGAGCAAGAAGGATATGCTCACGTGTCTGAGGCATTGGACCATCAGCTGCATTAACAACTAATATAGCACCATCCATCTGAGCAGCACCTGTAATCATGTTTTTCACATAGTCTGCGTGACCTGGACAGTCAACATGAGCATAGTGACGGTTTTCAGTTTCGTATTCAACGTGAGCTGTTGAAATAGTAATACCTCTTTCACGCTCTTCTGGTGCACCATCAATCTGGTCATAAGCCTGAAATTCACCATAATATTTAGTGATAGCAGCAGTTAGAGTTGTTTTACCATGGTCAACGTGGCCGATAGTACCAATATTGACGTGTGGTTTGTTTCTTTCAAATTTTTCCTTTGACATTAGTCTGTTTCCTTTCTGATTAATGTATTTCTATAATTCTTTAAGCTACGCTTGCTTTTACTTCCTCAGCCACTGCAGCTGGTACAGCTTCATAATGGTCAAAAACCATTGAATAATTTGCTCTACCTGATGAAAGTGAACGAAGATTATTAATATAACCGAACATATTGGCCAACGGCACCATAGCAGTTATAACCTTAGCATTACTGCGGTCTTCCATTGCGTTAACTTGTCCACGACGAGAGTTCAAGTCACCAATAATATCACCCATATATTCCTCTGGTGTTATAACCTCCACTTTCATGACTGGCTCTAGGAGCTGAGGCCCTGCTTTTGCCATACCTTCTCTGAAAGCCGCCCTTGCAGCAATCTCAAAAGCCATAACAGAAGAGTCAACATCATGATAAGCACCATCGTAAAGTGTAACTTTAAAGTCAATCACAGGGAAACCTGCTATAACACCTGTTTCTTTTGCCTGCTCAAGACCTTTTTGAACACCTGGAATATATTCTTTCGGAACAGCTCCACCAACAATCGTTGATTCGAACTCAAACCCTGTACCTGTTTCGGCTGGTTCAAATATTAAGTCAATCTTAGCAAATTGACCAGAACCACCAGATTGTTTTTTATGAGTATAGCTAACTTCAGTTCTTTGAGTAAGAGTTTCACGATACGCCACCTGAGGAGCACCGATATTTGCTTCCACTTTGAATTCACGTTTCATACGGTCAACAAGTATGTCAAGGTGAAGCTCACCCATACCTTTTAGAATTGTTTGACCAGATTCATGGTCAACAGATACACGGAAAGACGGGTCTTCCGCAGCTAATCTTTGCAATGCTTGAGACATTTTTTCCTGGTCAGCTTTTGTTTTTGGCTCAACCGCAATTTCAATAACAGGCTCAGGAAATTCCATACGCTCCAGAACTATTGGATTAGATATATCACAAAGCGTATCACCTGTTGTTGTATCTTTCAAACCAACTAAAGCAACAATATCACCAGCATGTGCCTCTTTTATCTCTTCACGAGAATTTGAATGCATAAGAAGCATACGACCGATACGTTCACGCTTACCTTTTACAGTATTTTGCACATAAGAACCTGATTCTAAAGTACCAGAATAAATACGAGCAAAAGTCAAAGAACCAACAAACGGGTCATTCATGATTTTAAATGCCAATGCTGAAAATGGAGCATCATCTTCAGGCGCACGACTATCTTCTTCTTCAGAGTCAACCTTATTACCTTTAACATCACCAATATCAAGAGGAGATGGTAAAAAATCAACAACAGCATCAAGAAGAGGCTGAACACCTTTATTTTTAAAAGCAGTACCACAAAGAACAGGAACAAAATCACCAGACAATGTACCTTTACGAATACATGCTTTAAGTGTTTTTATATCTGGCTCATTACCTTCCAGATAAGCTTCCATGGCATCATCATCTTGCTCAACAGCAAGCTCTATTAATTTTTCGCGATATTCCGTTGCCTTATCCGCTAAGTCCGCTGGTATTTCTTCTTCATGGAATGAAGCCCCTAAAGTTTCAGCATCCCAAATTATAGCTTTCATTTTAACAAGGTCTATAACACCTTCAAAATCATTTTCAGCACCAATTGGGAGCTGGATTGGAAGAGGAACAGCGCCTAAACGACTAACAATCATAGAAACTGTGTTATAAAAATCAGCGCCAATCTTATCCATTTTATTGACAAAACACATACGCGGAACACTATATTTATCAGCCTGACGCCAAACTGTTTCCGTTTGTGGCTCAACCCCTGCATTAGCATCAAATACAGCAACCGCACCATCAAGTACACGAAGCGAACGCTCCACCTCAATAGTAAAATCAACGTGACCCGGAGTGTCAATAATATTAAATCTAATATTTCTACCTTCTGCCACACCATCTTTTGGAGCTGGCCAATGACAAGTAGTAGCAGCAGAAGTAATTGTAATACCACGCTCTTGCTCTTGCTCCATCCAGTCCATAGTAGCCGCACCATCATGTACCTCACCTATCTTGTGAGATTTACCTGTATAGTACAAGATACGCTCTGTAGTCGTAGTCTTACCAGCATCAATGTGAGCCATGATACCAAAGTTACGATAATCTTCAATCGGGGTTTCGCGTGTCATTATTTTATTTACCTTCTAACAAATCTTATTTTACCAACGATAGTGAGCAAATGCTTTATTAGCCTCTGCCATTTTATGCGTATCATCACGTTTTTTAACTGCTGCACCACGTTCTTGCACAGCATCAGCTATTTCATTAGCCAAACGCTCAACCATTGTTTTCTCACTGCGTTTTCTTGCAGCTTCGATAACCCAACGCATAGCAAGCGCCATTGCCCTATCACTGCGAACCTCAACAGGAACTTGATATGTTGCACCACCAACACGGCGAGAACGAACCTCAAGCTTTGGACGAACCTTACCCAAAGCACGATGAAACAAGCCAAGCCCACCAGTTTTACCTTCTGAGCCATCACTCTCTTCATCTGAGGAAGTATCATTAGCTATATTCTTAGTCTCAAGAATATCAATAGCACCATAAACTATAGATTCAGCAACTGATTTTTTACCATCATACATAAGATTATTGATGAATTTTGAAAGCACAACATCACCGAATTTCGGATCAGGTAGTATTTCTCTTTTTTCTGCACTATGACGACGTGACATATTTTACTTTCCTTATTTCGGACGTTTCGCACCATAACGGGAGCGAGACTGTTTTCTATCTTTAACACCTTGCGTATCCAAAGCACCACGAATAATGGTATAACGCACACCTGGCAAGTCTTTAACACGACCACCACGAACGAGAACAACTGAGTGTTCTTGCAGATTGTGACCTTCACCAGGAATATAACAAATAACCTCTAGACCAGTTGTAAGACGTACCTTAGCAACCTTTCTCAAAGCCGAGTTAGGCTTTTTAGGTGTTGTTGTATATACACGAGTACAAACACCACGCTTTTGCGGGTTTTGCTTCAAAGCTCTATTCTTTTTACGCTTTACCACGGTTTCACGTGGCTTACGAATTAACTGTTGTATTGTTGGCATACAAAAAGCCCTTCTTAATTTTATTCAATTATTAGGATGAGGCGGTTTAGCGCGGATTTTGCGACAAGTCAAGAAATAATTACTTTTTTATCGCAGAGCACCCTTACCTAGCCAGCTTTGGATGTTGCACTCTCATATCAAATAATAATTATGAAAGCCCAACGAGCTGCGTCTAGACTTATTTGTCTTTTTAGGTCTACTGCCAGCTCATCCTCTTAGCACCAATTGGTACGTGCGCGGAATATACATACACTGATTCAATGAGTCAAATAATATTTTCTATTTTTCACAAAAAAAATTTATGAATTAAATGAATCACTTATTATACTAAATAGCCTTCAATAGGCTATTTACGTTCAAACGCCACGCAGGCTCCGTTGCATTGGCAACGACTTGCGGTCGCAAGCTTCCAATTGTAATTCATGTTCATGAATGAATGCCAATTGGTATTAGATTATTATGGAAGATAGTTTTTATGATTCTAATTCAATAAGTTATCAATGATAATTGATTTTATCATGAAAGAAATTAAAAAGGCCTCTTTCGAGACCTTTTATTTTTTATCCATTTGCAACTTCTTTATTATCACCATCTCCACCATCTTCATTTTCTGATGAAGTTTGGTCTTGCTCTATGGCAATAGCTTGTTGTTGTGCTGCCAATGCCATTGCATCACGGCTTGCGGCAATTTTGCGTATTTTAGCAACAGTTGCACCCGTACCAGCTGGGATTAGACGACCAACTATCACATTCTCTTTTAGTCCACGCAGTTTATCCACTTTACCTTGTGTTGAGGCCTCTGTAAGAACTCTTGTTGTTTCTTGGAATGAAGCAGCAGAGATAAATGAACGTGTTTGCAATGATGCTTTTGTAATACCTTGCAATACAGGGCGTCCTTCTGCTGGACGTTTACCTTCATCTATGTATTTTTGATTTTCTTCGGCAAATTCTTCACGATCAATATGTTCACCAACAAGATAAGTAGTATCACCCGGAGCAAGAATTTCAACTTTTTGCAGCATTTGCCTTGAAATAACTTCAATATGCTTGTCATTGATTTTCACACCTTGTAAGCGATAGACATCTTGAATCTCGTTAATCATATAATCAGCAAGAGCCTCTACTCCCATAACGTCTAGAATATCGTGAGGAACAAGAGCTCCATCAAGTAAAGGGTCACCTTTTCTTACAAAATCACCTTCATGTACCGCCAAGTGACGACCTTTAGGTATTAGATATTCTCTTGGTTCACCTTCACCATCAATAGGATTAACTATGATACGTCGTTTTGATTTATAATCTTTACCAAATTCAACCTGACCATCAATTTCGGTAATAATAGCAAAATCTTTCGGACGTCTTGCTTCGAAAAGCTCAGCAACACGAGGTAGACCACCTGTAATATCCCTTGTACCTGATGTTTCCCTTGGAATACGTGCTATGATATCACCTGCTTTTACTTCCTGACCATTTTCAACGGAAAGAATCGCATCAGTTGACATATAATAATTTGCTGGAAGACCATTAGGCAGAGTGATTATTTTACCTTTTTCATCCATCAAAGAGATACGTGGTTTAAGTTCTCCACCTTTTGGTTGGGACCTCCAGTCAATAACAACTTTACTTGAGATACCTGTAGCTTCATCTGTTTTTTCAGAGATAGAAACTCCTTCTACAAGGTCAAAATAGTGAGCCACACCATCTTTTTCAGTTAATATTGGAATAGTATATGGGTCCCATTCAGCCATTTTATCGCCAGCTTTTACTTTTCCACCATCTTCTACATTAAGTTTAGAACCGTATGGAAGACGGTAAGAAGCTTTTTCCGCACCTTTATCATCTTTTAAGACAATTTCAGTGTTACGCCCCATTATTATGGATATACCTTCAGAGTTTTTAACGATATTTTTGTTGCGTATTTCAACGATAGCATCAAATGATGCTTCTACACTTGATTTTTCAGCACCGCGTTGAGCAGCACCACCAATGTGGAAAGTACGCATTGTTAGCTGTGTTCCTGGCTCTCCAATTGATTGAGCTGCCATAACTCCCACTGCTTCACCGATATTAACCTTAGTACCACGGGCAAGGTCACGACCATAACATGTTGCGCATACCCCTCCGCCTCTTGTTTCACATGTTAGAACTGAACGCGAAAGAACCGAATCTATTCCAGCTGTTTCAATTTGTTCTGCTTTTTCTTCATCAATCATGCCACCAGCAGCAACGATAACATCTCCTGTCATTGGATTGACTATATCAACCGCTGCACAACGACCTAGAACTCTTTCAGCAAGTGAAACAACTATATCTGCACCATTCATCACAGCACGTATTGTAACGCCTTTTTCTGAACCGCAATCTTCTTCGACGATAACGGCATCTTGTGCAACATCAACCAAACGACGTGTCAAATAACCAGAGTTAGCGGTTTTAAGGGCAGTATCTGCCAAACCTTTACGTGCACCGTGTGTCGAGTTAAAATATTCCAACACGGACAAGCCTTCTTTAAAGTTTGATATAATCGGGTTTTCAATGATTTCACCTGAAGGTTTAGCCATCAAACCACGCATACCAGCAAGCTGTCTTATTTGAGCTGCTGAACCACGAGCACCTGAGTGAGCCATCATATAAACAGCGTTCATCTCACCATTTTCATAGCTGGAAATTTTATTCATCATGGCTGCTGCTACATCTTCTGTACAGCTTGACCATATATCAACTACTTTATTATATTTTTCACCTTTAGTGATAAGACCATCTTGATATTGCTGCTCATATTCAGCAACTTTTGCACGTGCTTCATCTACTAATTTTTGTTTTTCTTCTGGAATAATCAAATCATCTTTACCAAAAGAAATACCTGCTGTACATGCATGGCGGAAACCAAGTTTCATCATTCTATCACAAAAGATTACTGATTCTTTTTGACCACAATGTCTGTATACAGCGTCAATCAGATTTGATATTTCTTTCTTAGTTAAATCCTGATTAATCATAGAAAATGGCAAATTAGGATGGCGTGGGAATAATTCAGAAATTAACATACGTCCCGGAGTTGTTTCTACAAGCTCTACTGTTTCGTTGCCATTTTCATCAACACCACGATAACGACATTTTATTTTCGCATGAAGACCTACAACATTTTCTGTTAGAGCGTGCTGTATCTCACCTGCTCCTCGAAAAATCATGCCTTCACCTTTTTGGCCGTCAAGCTCAATCGACATATAATATAGACCAAGAATAATATCCTGAGATGGAACTATGATAGGTTTACCATTTGCAGGTGATAAAACGTTATTGGTTGACATCATAAGGCAACGAGCTTCTAGCTGCGCCTCGATAGATAATGGTACGTGAACAGCCATTTGGTCACCGTCGAAATCGGCGTTAAATGCAGTACATACAAGTGGGTGAAGTTGAATTGCTTTACCTTCGATTAGTACTGGTTCAAATGCCTGAATACCCAGTCTGTGCAATGTAGGAGCACGGTTTAACATTACTGGATGTTCGCGAATAACTTCTTCTAAAATATCCCAGACTTCAGGGCGTTCTTTTTCCACCATTTTTTTGGCGGCCTTAATTGTTGTGGCAAGACCATATAATTCAAGCTTATGATATATAAATGGTTTAAACAGCTCCAACGCCATTTTCTTTGGTAATCCGCATTGGTGTAGTTTGAGCTCTGGACCAACGACAATTACTGAACGGCCTGAATAATCGACACGTTTACCAAGCAAGTTTTGACGGAAACGACCTTGCTTACCTTTTAACATATCAGAAAGAGATTTAAGTGGACGTTTATTAGCACCTGTAATTACACGACCTCTTCTACCGTTATCGAATAAAGCATCAACAGACTCTTGGAGCATACGTTTTTCATTACGTACGATAATATCTGGTGCTTTTAGTTCGATAAGTCTTTTAAGACGATTATTTCTGTTTATAACACGACGATATAAATCATTTAAATCTGATGTTGCAAAACGACCACCATCAAGTGGAACAAGAGGGCGTAATTCGGGTGGAAGGACAGGTATAGCATCAAGTATCATCCATTCTGGACGTGTACCTGATTCTATGAATGCTTCGAGAAGTTTAAGACGTTTAACAAGCTTTTTACGTTTTGCTTCTGAATTTGTTTCTCTTAAATCTTCTTCTACTTTTTCTTTTTCTTCTTCCAAATCCATTCTTGAAAGAACTTCTTTTAAGGCTTCCGCACCTATATTTGCTTCGAAATTTTCTTCACCATATTCATCCTGGGCATCCATATATTCTTCTTCTGTAAGAATCTGGAATTGCTTAAGAGGAGTCATCCCTGGTTCTACGACTATATAATTTTCGAAATATAGAACTCTTTCCATATCTTTTAGTGCCATATCCATGATAAGACCGATACGTGAAGGTAATGATTTCAGGAACCATATATGGGCAACAGGTGAAGCAAGCTCGATATGCCCCATTCTCTCACGACGAACTTTTGTAAGAGTTACTTCAACTCCACATTTTTCACAAATAATGCCTTTATATTTCATACGCTTATATTTACCGCATAGACATTCATAGTCTTTTACAGGACCAAATATACGCGCGCAGAATAAACCGTCTTTTTCTGG
>JALTZE010000084.1 GCA_027051315.1 Micavibrio sp. | reverse complement strand
CATATAATCTTAAAAGAAGATTTATTATTGTACTTTTCCCTGCCCCTGAATTTCCTACCAGCCCTATTTTTTCTCCTTCTCTTATTGTTAGGCTGAAGTTTTTTAGAACTTGGACATCCGCATTTTCGCTGTAATGAAATTCTACTTCTTTAAATGTTATCTGAGCTGTGGTTAGGGTTACGTCTTTGGCATTTTCTTTATCTTGAACGTGAAAGGGCTGATTTAAAAATTTTATTCCATTTTTGATAGAACCTACCGACTCCGAAGTAATCATTATTAATTCGCCTAAATAATCTATTCTTAATGTTATCAGCAATATTATAGATGTTATCATTGCAATATCACCTATTGTGAATTGTCCTACTGAAAAACTATATAAAGAATATGACATGGAAAACATAAAAAATATTATGAGCATTGTTTTCTGAAAAATAGCCTGCCACTTCCATATATTGTAATAAAGATTCTTATATTTAATTTCCTTTTCAATATTTTTTCCTAAAATTTCTTCTTCTTTATTTTGAGATGAGAAGAGTCTAACTGCCATATTATTAGCTATGCTATCTACTATAATTCCTGCGCTTACAGATTTTGCTTCTGAGCTTTTACGGTTAAGTTCCACTGCCTTTATCGACAAAATTATCGTAAAACTTAAATATATCAATGACCAAATCAGGCAAACAATTCCCAAAATATCAGATACAGACCAAAACCAGATGAATGAAATTAGCAAAATAATTATTGATGGGAGCAAGTCAAAGGCCACATCTGCAAAAGTAAGGATAAAGCTATAAGGAACATCCATTATTTTATGTGCTATATTCCCTGCCTGATTATTAGCAAAAAAAGAATGAGCATGATTATGAGTGAATTTAAATAATTTTCTACGCATACCAAGCTCGTAAGGCTGACGCCCCTTTTGCCAACCAATAATTCGAGCCAGAGCATTAATAGAAAAAATAACAAGTAAAATTAAAAGAATTTCCAAAAGTTCATAAAAATCAGAAAAATTTGCATCATCACCAAGTTCGGTTGCCCTATCTACAAATGATTTTAAAACATCAGTAAAAGACAATAAAATAACAGTTTCCACGATAGCCCCTAAAAAAAGAATAGCTAAAAAGAATCCCGTTTTCTTATCCATGAAATAAAACATGAAAGAAATTATATTTTCAGGAAGCTGTCTAGAAGAATCAACAAGCTTCATATGCTTTGTTTTTTGATTCATTTTTTAATCTATTGCTTAAGTTTCAATACCTACCAAAGCATTTGCGAATTCTTTTGGATGGAAAGGTTGAAGGTCTTCTATCTGCTCCCCTACTCCCACAGCATAAATTGGCAGGGCAAATTTATCAGCAAGCCCAACCACAACACCACCTTTGGCAGAACCATCAAGCTTTGTAACGATTAATCCTGATATATCTACCATCTCTTTGAAAGTTTCAACTTGTGAATAGGCATTTTGCCCCGTTGTTGCATCAAGCACCAATAATGATTGATGAGGAAGATTTTCATCATGTTTTTTAAGAACTTTCACTATCTTTTTTAATTCTTCCATCAGATTTGTTTTATTTTGCAAACGTCCAGCAGTATCAATTAATAATATATCTATATTTTCTGCTTTTGCCTGTTCATATGCTTCATATGCCAGTGCGGCGGCATCTGCTCCCACTTCTTTGGTATAGCATTTGCAGTGATTACGTTTTGCCCATATTTCTAGCTGTTCTGTGGCAGCGGCACGAAAAGTATCACCTGCGGCAAACATTACAGAAAGTTTTTTATCATGCTGCAAATAATGACCGAATTTTCCAATTGTTGTAGTTTTACCAACACCATTTACGCCACTTACCAAAATTACATATGGACCATTTTCAGGTTTTTTTATTTCTATTTCCCCTGCTACTGGCTCTAAAATATCATCTATTTCTTTGGCTAATGCTTGTTTTAACTCTTCTTCACTTATTTCTTTTTCGAATCTGTTTTGTGCAAGTTTTTCTACTATTTTATTTGCTGTTGCTGGCCCAAGGTCAGACATTATAAGAGCCTCTTCCAATTGCTCTTTTGCCTTGCTGTCCAATTTTTTCTTGCTGATAAGGTCGGTAAGTCCTTTTGTAAGTTTATTTGATGATTTACCAAGACCTTCACTTAATCTAGAAAACCAGCCTCCTGTTTTTTCATCATTATCATGTTTTATCTCTTCTTCTACATCGATAGCATCTGATATAGGGGTATGTTCTGGAGTAGGAATTGTTTCTATCTCATCTAATATCTCTGACGAAGTTTCTTCTAATTCATGCTCTTTGAAATCATTACTGATTTCTGGTTCTGATTCTGTTGGAGGTTCAATATCAGGTTCACCTGTTGGGTGAAGAAGTTCATCTTCCTCATCTTTTTTTACAGCTACATTTTCTTTTTTCTTTTTCCAGAAGAACATTTTTCTCTCCATCTTATTTAGATATATCCTATACCCTACTAAAATAAGGGGTATATTTGGGGGGACAGAATTGCAAGTATTATTTATGTTTTAGCACTATGATACTATTTGCCCAAGTAGAAAATTATCTTCTACACCAGTTATTTTCACTTTTGCCAAAGAACCTGTTGGCGCTTCATTATTCAAACGCACCTGCAAGAACTGTTCTGTTCTTCCTATATTTCCTTTTTCTACAATAACTTGTTCCGTTTTATTAATTCTGGTTTTTAATATTTCTTCTATTTTTTTATTTCCCGCTTCCCTTAATTTTGCAGCTCGCTCTTTACGGATATTTTTGCTTAGCTGTGGCATTTTTGCAGCTGGCGTTCCTTCCCTTTCTGAATAAGGAAAAATATGAAGAAAAGTAAGGTTACATTCATCAATTATCTTTAAACTATTTGCAAACATTTCATCAGTTTCGGTAGGAAATCCAGCAATCATATCTGCTCCAAAAACAATATCAGGGCGAAGTTTCTTTGCTTTTTTACAGACATTAATTGCATCATCGCGTAAATGCCGACGCTTCATGCGCTTTAGAATCATGTTATCACCTGCCTGAAGGCTTAGATGAAGGTGAGGCATTAATCTTTTTTCATTTTCTATTAACCACCATAAATCATCATCTATTTCAACAGGGTCAAGTGATGATAATCGAATCCTTGGTAGCTCAGGAACTAAATTTAATACTCGGCGTATCATTTGCCCTAAAGTTGGATTACCTGGAAGGTCTGCACCATATGATGTTACATCAACTCCCGTCATTACAATTTCATTATAGCCTGAAGATACTAGTTTTTTAACTTGCTTTACTATTTCTCCGACAGCTACAGAGCGGGAATTTCCTCTTCCATATGGAATTATACAGAAAGTACATCTATGATTACAGCCATTTTGGACTTGGATAAATGCTCTTGCCTGCCCTTCTATCCCTTCTATTAAATGGCTTGCTGTTTCTTTTACCGACATAATGTCATTTACAAGGACTCTGTTATTATCTGCTTTTAAATTCCAGCTTTCGGCATTTAATTTTATATCATTACCAATTATCTGGTCTATTTCTTTCATATCAGCAAATTTTTCAGGTGAAATTTGTGCGGCACAGCCCGTTACTATTATTTTTGCATTTGGATTTTCACGGCGAGCTTTTCTGATTGATTGTCTGGCTTGACGTTCTGCTTCTTTGGTTACGGCACAAGTATTAAAGATAATAGCATCATCAAGACCTGCATTTTTGGCGTGTGAACGCATTACCTCACTTTCATAAATATTAAGGCGACAACCAAATGTAACTATTTCAGGTTCTTTTTTGCTCATAATGTGGGTTATTGCATATTTGCTATAAAATGGTCAAATATTTATGTTACGATTATAAAAGTTCGATATCTCCTTTAAAAACATATGTTGCCGAGCCCGTCATAAAGATATGTCCTGTTTCATTATTTATTGATATTTCAAGCTCTCCACCATCTAGGATGATTTTTGCTTTATCATCGACCAAGCCTTTACGATTAGCAGCAACAAATGATGCGCAAGCTCCTGTACCGCAAGCTTTTGTTATCCCTGTTCCTCTTTCCCAGACTTTCATTCTTATTGTGCTTTTATCAATTATTTTTATAAATTCAACATTTGTACGTTTGGGAAAAAGCTCATGATTTTCGAAATAACTTCCTAATTTTTCTATATTTATATCATCTATATTTTCTACTATAAAAACACAGTGAGGATTTCCTACATTTATCGCTATGGGATTATTTACGTTATCTTTAGATATATTTAAATTTAATGTATCCACCTCTTTGCTTAACGGTATTTCATTCCATTTGGTACGAGGAATTCCCATATCTACAGTTATGTTATCATTATCTGATTTTGTGCAAATAAGAATATCTTCTATAGTTTCTATTGAAACTTTGTCTTTATTTAAATCTTTTATTAAAAGTGAGGCAACACATCTTGTTACATTACCGCATGCTCCTACTTCACTGCCATCTGCATTATATATTAGCATAAAACAGTCCGTATCTTTTGATTTAGGGGGATTTATAATTGCGATTTGGTCGCAACCAACTCCCGTTTCTCGGTTTGATATATATTTAATAGTATTTTGCTTTAGTTTCATATGCTCTTTTCTAGCATCGAAAATAACAAAATCATTACCTAAAC
>JALTZE010000083.1 GCA_027051315.1 Micavibrio sp. | reverse complement strand
AATTTTTATGTTATTATTGCTCTTTTATTATAAGACCATATTCTTCGGCAATTTTTCCAAGCTCGCTTTCGATAAGTTCTCCATATGCTTCGAATTTCCAGTGTTCGCCTTCTCTTACTAGTGCTCCTACCTTGATAGCGTGATGTTTATTTGAGCTTTTTGCAAAAATAGAATCAAGGTCATATCTTAGATATTCACGATTACTATCTGGATTCATAAGTCTTAGGAATGAACGTTTAACCATTTTAAAATCTTGTTGTTTTTCGTAGCCTTTATAGATAGAAATTACAAATAAGACTTTATAAATATCAAATGGAATTTTTTTTATATTTATATATATGGATTCATCATCTCCCTCACCTGCTCCCGTTCTATTATCTCCACCATAAACTACGCAATCATCTTGGGCTGATGTTTGGTTATAAAAAACAAAATCTTCATCTTCTCTGGTCATATGATTTTTATCTAATAAAAATGCTGATAAATCTAAATCAGCAGCATCTTCCCCTGGTTTTATGAAATCCCAACCTGTGGCAACAACCAGTCTTTTAAGGGTGGGGTCAGTGCTTGTTAGCTCATAAACACCGCCTGTTTGGCATTTATTATCCTCACCTGCAAAATGTTTGTTACTGATTTCATGCGTTGTCATTATTTGATTACCTCTGTTGGGTTCATATAAAGAAAGAATATAAGAATCATATATGCAAGATATATTGTACAGAAAATTATCCCGATTGTTGGAGTAATTTTTTTGTAGATAAGTATTATCGCAGCAAATAAGAAACTTATCGCAGACATAACCCATATGTCGAGATTAATAAGTTGAGCATCTATTTTATCAAATGGTATTGATTTAGTTAAAGCGGTAGCTCCAACTATCATCAAGATATTAAATACATTTGACCCTATTATATTTCCGATTATTATACTGCTTTGACGTTTCAGAGCTGCTATTATACATGTTGAAAGCTCTGGAAGAGATGTTCCTATGGCAATTATACTTAATGCGATAACAGCTTCGGGTACGCCAATTATTGTGGCGCTTATTTGTGCTCCACGTACTAAAAACTCAGAACCAAATGCAATAAAACCCATACCGCAAAAAAGAAAAAATAAGGCTGATTTTAAATTATTAAAGCCTAAATCATCTTCTATTTCTTCTATTTCTATCTTGCCTGACAAGGCCATTTTATATTGCCAAAATACATACCCAATAAGGGATAATATCATTATTCCACCGACAATACGATCGATATAACCATATAGCATTAAGAAAGTAAGAACAATGGTGGATATAAGCATAACAATCATATCTTTAATTACATCGCGAGGAATTGTGTGAAGTGTGGCTATTATAGAAGTTACACCTATTACTAATAATATATTAGCGATATTTGACCCGATAACATTTCCTAAAGATATGCTAGGCGACCCTTTTATGTTTGCATTTATAGAAACAAGTAGTTCTGGTAAAGATGTACCAAATGCTACTATGGTAAATCCTATAATCATTGGGGATATACCATATTTTTTTGCTACAAATACTGCGGCATCTATTGTCCAGTTCCCCCCCCTGATTAGCATAATAATGCCTATTCCTAATGCTCCTGCGGCTAGTAATAAAGCCTCACCCGTAGTAAATTCTATCATAATTTTGTTTTTCTATTTTATAATTAATGTAGTTATTGTTTTATTCCATCGTCCCATTCAAGTCCATAGCCAAATGCTCTGTCCATTTCTTCGTGTCCTGGGAAATATTCGGTGCTGTTGGTTAATTTTATACCTCCTCTTATATTTTCTATGGAAGCTATAACACATAAATCAAGTTGTTGCATTTTTGTATCAAGTGTTACCACCATTGGTTTTTCATTTGGTACCATAACTTGAACTTGAGGTTTGACTTGTCCCCAATCAACAGCACCTTCATATATATATACGTATATTAGTATTCTTTTTATTTTGTCCCAATTTTTTCCATTTATTTTTATATATTCATCATATCCTTCTTTATCACCTGTTCTTTCATCTTTTGATAGTTGTATATATGGAGGTTCATTGTAATTACCGTGCATATTTCCTAGTGCCTGAATAGCTCCGCGTTCGCCGTTTTTCATTTCGTAAAGGCAACCAAGGTCAATATCGACCCCTTTATTTATATTTTTTTCTTTTTTTAGGAATTTTCTAAAAAAACCTATATCTTCATCTGTTTTTATGGCGATATTATCCCATTCGCAGCCAATCATAATTTCATCGAAACCTTCTTTTGGGGGAGTGATAGATAGGCTATCGTTATAATTTCCTAGAAAATCACATGTATCTGAATCTTTTTCTAGTATTTTAAAACCACCTGCTCCTTTAGAGTTCCCATGTCCTGAGAAATTGGCTCTTGACCTAGTTGCAGACATTATTGAATCTTGTGATAGATTGTTTCTGGACATTGTTTTTTCCACCTATTATCTATTTTTATAGAAATTACTATACAGGATAGTATAAAAAATTAGAATAAAAAAACCGCTAATATGCGGTTTTTTATAAATGGTTATTTTATCTGGTGATAGGAGGAGTTTCTTTATCAATTTGTACATATTCAAGTGTTCCACTTTTTTCAGCATATTCCATATCTAATTCTTTTCTTTGGCTTATAAATCTGTTTAGTTCTTTCCCTTTTAAGATTTCACCTGTTGGGAGGTCAACTCTTCTAGGGTTTACTTGTTTATTATTTACCAAAACTTCATAATGAAGATGAGGACCAGTTGAACGTCCAGTTGTTCCGACATAGCCAATCAGTTGCCCTTGTTTCACTCGAGCTCCTGATTTTATTCCTGTAGCAAATTTTTTCATATGGGCATATGCTGTTTTTAGTTTTGAATTATGTCTTATTCTAACATAGTTGCCGTAACCACCATATTTTGATGCTTTTTCGATTACCCCATCACCTGCGGCATATATTTTTGTTCCTCTTGGTGCGGCAAAGTCCATTCCTTTATGCATTTTATTATATCCAAGTACTGGATGTTTTCTCATACCAAAAGTTGAAGATATACGACCGCCATCTATTGGGGTTTTCATAAGAGTTTTTTTGATGCTTTGCCCTGAACGGTCATAATAATCAATTTCACCTTTTGTATTTTTATATCTATATATTGGTATTTCATGTCCTGATATTGTTAATTTTGCATATGATATATGACCGTTTTTTGCAACTTCTCCATCTTCTGTTACTTGTTGGCTATATAAAACTTCCAAAGAATCTCCTGACCTAAGGTCTCTTTGGAAATCAATATCCCATGAAAATATTCTGATTATATTTGCTATAACTGAAGGTGGAATATTTGCTTTGGCTGCCGACCCATATAAGGAGTTTTTTATAACTGCTTTTTTTGCATATGTTTTTGTTTCTACTTCTTTCTTATGTAATTTTGATGAAAAATTATTATCTTCAGTTTTATTTATAGTTATCGTAGAAATTTTATCCAAAGATATGGACATGCTTGTAAAATCAGTTCCATTTTTATCAAATTTTAGATTAATTACTTGTCCTGGTTTTACGTGTCTAGGGTCAAGATATTTCTCCATGGCTTTTACGACTTGATATGCATCGGAAGAGCTGACTCCTGACCTAGTAAGAGCGCCTGCCACTGTATCGCCTTTACCTATTTTTATGTTTTTTTCTTTGATAAGTTTTATAGGGTTTATTGATGATGAAGATGCAAGAATAATATCTGGATTTGTTCTTCTTATATTGCCATTATTATCACGGTGTTTGTCTAGATTTTGTGCTATATAGTTTACGGCTTCTATGTGGGAAATTTCTTTGACAGGGATATTGTGTTTTTCATTTTTGCCTGATGAAGGTTTGATATTTGCTAATGATATAGTTTTATTGTTATTTTTTTCATCATGATTTGTTGCCACTGTTGTTATTTTAGTTTCTTTACTAGTGTTTGTTGTTGTACTTTTTTCGATAGTTTTGTCTGTTTGTGACGAATATGCTAACTCATAATTATTTGTTATATCTGAATTAGTTTTCCATAAAGGTAAGATGGTGACGGATATTAATGAAACAGCTATTATAGGAGTTGCTATATAGCGCAGCCTTAAGTTACCTGATTTTGTTAGAAGGTATCTTTTTCTTAGTGGAAGATATTTCCCCAACTCATCTATTATTTTATATGTAATATTATTATGTAACATATAACTCAATATTATTTTCTCCGTTCAATAAAGACTGTACAGTTATCATTTATATTATTGCTTGTGAATATATTTAAGTTTTATTGTTATGTTGGAACTATATTTAGGTGGAAAAGATTAAATTTACTTACGCAGAGCACGGGATAATGTATTTTTACAATATTATCTATCCTTTAATTTGTACATAAAATGGTAAATAATTATTTAACGTTACACTCCTTATCTATTTTTGATAATGCTTTTGATGAGCCTTTGAGGCTGAAAGTATCTGTTGTTAATGTACCTCTTGATGATTTTCCTTTAACTATCATAGTATTTCCAGCTCTTATTGCATTTGCTATTTGTGTATCGATTGATGTGTTTGCTGCCCATGCAACTTCACCTTCTGTATATAGAGGGAATGATTTTCCATCTATTATTACTGTGGGCTCATAATCTTTTTTATATGTATATCCAGTAATATAATTAAATTCGTTTTTTATATTA
>JALTZE010000082.1 GCA_027051315.1 Micavibrio sp. | reverse complement strand
GCTATAAGCAACAAGCAAATCACAAAAATAGTATCAATAGGATATCTTCTTAGAAAAAATATAAAAGCATTTCTATTTTGAGCCATATTTCCTTAGCTTTCCTTTAATACTTTAATTATTTGTTCTGGTAAAAAACTGATAAAAAGACTTCGTAAACTATTATACAAGACTGCTCCCTTGTTCTTGCTATGTTTCCAACGGGCACAAAAAGCATCATAAAATTGTCTCCAGCGACGCCTAACACTTATAGAATCTGGAAAAACATGTCTTCTAATTACAGGCTCCTTTATCATTGATATTTTTCCAACTTTAGCAAACCGCATCCAAAACTCCATGTCTTGCGAAGTCTTAAAATTTTCATCATAACCGCCAAGTTGCCGAGCAATATCAGTGCGCATAAAAGCAGTACTATGAGCAAAGGGGGTTTTAAAAAAAACAGATTTTTGTATTTCTTCATCTGTTTGCCAACCCCATATCGTTTGTAAACCTCCTTGATAAAGATTCTCACAATTTCCACCACACAGGACAATGTATGGATTTTCTTCCATCAACTCAAGCTGTTTTTGTAGTCGATACGGATAAGAAATATCATCAGCATCTTGACGAGCTATATATTTTCCCTTAGCAATATTCAATCCTTTATTTAAAGCAACGGTAAGGCCAGTATTTTCTTGTGAAATAATATGTACACGGGAATCCTGCTTAATATATTTTTCAAGTATTTCAGATGTTCTATCGATTGAACCATCATTAATAATAATAAATTCAAAATTTGTAAAACTTTGCTCAAGGATGCTAGTGATACTAGCATCAAGATAATTTTCAGCATTATATACCGCCATTAGAACAGAAATAAGAGGAGTATTTATCATTTATGCTAGGCTTTCCGTTTCGTTGCAACAACATATGACCTATCCCTTCCGACGGATAAAATTCTTTTATCATATCCTAGGCATTCACAACCTTGATTAACAGCTTTCACCAATCCTGGAAAATCAACTTCATTGTAATCATCAAAAACAATAATATCACCATTTTCTTGGCGTTTTGCAATAATTTCAAATTCAAATAAAACATCACGATATGTGTGAGCACCGTCTAAAAAAGCAAAATTTATTCGTTCTGTAGCAACTTTATTCAAATTTATACGGCTATCACCTTCAAAAAAGATGATATAAGGTAAGACTAATTCACTCCACGGAGCCAAAAGTTCAGAGCGTTTTTTAGGACAGTCATGGTCATCAATACAGTTCCAAAACATAGGTTGATTATGTGGTAAAATATCAAAAGTAATAATTTTTCCGCAAGCATTAGCATCAGCCAGAGCTTTTGCCATAATTACAGAGGAGAATCCTCGAGCTGTACCAGTTTCAAAGATAGTTAATGGACTCTTACTCTTTCCATGTAAAGAAATGTATTGGCTCAAAACAGTATAAAGGATACGTCCATGTTGATAGCATAAGGGAGAATCTTTAATAACGATTTGTGTATGTAACGCTAAATCATGGAACCAGAGCGAATCAACTATATATCCTATTTCTTGTTCAAACCTATCTATTTCAGGGTAGGAAGATTTTTTTTCCTGTTCCCATAATTGAAGATAAGTTTGTTTATCAGATTGAGGTTTTTTACCTAGGGGGAAAGAATGCCAGTATTGTGCCACCCAAAGGTCACTTAATTTTAAGACACGACGTGCCAGACTATTACTAAGATGTCGTATATATTGTTTCATTGTTAATTACCATTTTTCTTTAAAATCATTTTATAATCTCTCAATTCTTTATCAACCAGTTTTTCAAGCGTTTGTGTTTTATTAATTTGATTTCGTGCAACATTTCCTAATCTATTTCTTAGCTCCATGTCTGATAACAACAATTCTATACTTTGGCGCATCCTTTCAATTGTAGGCTCGCACACTATTCCAGTTTTATTATTTTGAATAACCGATTTTATACCATCTACATTACTTCCTAAAACAGCACAACCGCAAGCCATAGCTTCCAATAAAGTCTTAGGATTTCCTTCATAAATAGAAGGTAAAACAAAAACATGATAACTATTATAAATTTCTGGTAGTACATCATTAGAAAATGTTCCTAAAAAATTAACATTAGAGTTTGTATTTTTAGCAAATTGTTCTAACTTCTCTCGTTGCTCTCCATCACCAACAATATCAAGTGTCCAAGGTGTATCTGCTATAGCTCTTATAAGCACAGGCAAATTCTTTTGTTCTGTCAAACGTCCTACAAATAGGATATGATTATCTTTTTTAGGAATATCTAATGGTTTAAAAAGAACAGTATCAATCCAATTAGGGCGAATGAACATTTTATCTTTGGAAATTTTGAACTTATCCGCTACAAAATTTACATCTTCTTTTGTTGCTAAATAGATTATATCTGCTGATTTATAAGTAATTTTACTGATAAACCAAATAAACATTTTTCGTAAAAATCCATGCCCTTGCCGTATAGTAAAATTATATAATTCAAATCCTGTGCGAATAATTAGTGGTTTTTTAGAAATAAACTTACTAAAAACAGCACACCATCCTCCCCACATTTGATTAGTTTTAATAATATCACTCGTTTTTAATGTATCTCTAATAATCCACGGCACAAAAATAGAAAGCAAAGCACGTAATACTTTACTTTTAAAATAGGGAATTTTAGTATACAGAGGAATAATATTAATATTTTGTAAATCCTTAGCAATTTCTAGATCTAGTTCATCTCCCCATGTTAAAAATGTAACATTAATTCCTTCTTTGGCTAAAGCTTTATAATACTTAATTTCCCTCTGCAATAACCCTTTTTCTTTCCAAAGAGATAATGAAACATCCCATGTAAAAAAAAGAGAGAGATTAATCTTTATTATTTTTGTATCATCATGTTTCATGTGTCTTTTTTTAAACCAGTTTAGTCTATATAAATCTTGTATTTAAAAGGTGATGGCTTGTTTTTCTTAATAATATAGGTTCTTTAACGAAGGCCTAATATTTTTGCCTCTGTGCCTCAAAAAAACAACCATTATATATTGTCTTGGTATCTTTGAATAATATCTTTAAGTCCATCTTCAAGGGTAAACGTAGGTCTAAATGCAAGTTTCTTCATTGCTTTTTCAATATCTGCTTGCGAAACACGTATATCTGCTGCCCGAAATGGTTTATAAACAGGTTCCTTATCGGATGTAATATGTTTTTTCAATATAAAAAACAATTCATTCAATGATGTTTTCTGTCCTGATGCTATATTATATACAGTATTTATAGCATTTTTGTTATTTATTGTTGCTGCTATAATATTAGCCTGCACCACATCGTTAACATAACAAAAATCACGCACTGTTTTACCATCACCGTAAATTTCAACGGAACGATTATTCATCAAAGCATCAATCCATTTTGGAATAATAGCTGCATAAGCTCCATTTGGATCTTGACGAACTCCATAAATATTAAAGTAACGCAGACCTATGGTTTCCATACCGTAATATTTTCCTAGAATATGCGCATAAAGCTCATTGCTATATTTACCTATAGCATAAGGAGATTTTAAAGAAACAGGTTGCTCCTCTTTATTTAATTTATTTGATATATTATCACCGTAAACAGCACTGGAGCTAGCATAAACAAAGCGTTTCACCTTAGACTGTGCAGCTGCTGTAAAAAGCGTTAAAAACCCCCCCACATTAACACTATCCACAAATGCAGGAGATTCAATAGACTTGGGAACTGAACCTATAGCAGCATGATGTAGGACATAGTCAACATTTTTGCATGCCTCTACGCAAGTATCTGAGTCTCTTATATCACCTTTTATAAAGGTAAATCTTTCCCAGCAATTTGAAGGCAAGATATCTTGTAAAATGTCAAGATTCTTAGAACCGCAAGCCGATAAATCATCTAAACCTACGACATTTTGTTCTAGCTGTAAAAGATTTTCAACTAAATGTGAACCTATAAACCCAGCAGCCCCCGTGACAAGCCATACTTTTGTGTTATTTTGAATTTCATTACATTTTTTTTTATCCAACAGCATATAATTTTGATATCCCTATGAAAACATATTATCCTATATTTTTTTATACAAAAAAATGAACATCCTTATAACAATGTTATTAGCAAACAGCAAGTATTCTGTTTTCTAACACATATCAATAACATAAAAGATTTCATTTAGATTTTCTTTCATATTTTCTATTGTCAATTAATTAGATGAACAGTATGTTCCCCCCTAGTATATTGCTAGAAGCAATCCACCATTTATAAATTATTATAAAAATAAGATATACGCTTTTATTATAATTTTGGAGAAATAATGAAAACAATTGTATTTGAAAGAAAACCTAACGTTTATCTCCCAGAAATTATTGCATATATAAATTATATAGAAAATAATATTAGTGAGTTTTCTGCTTTTGATTCTGAACAAATTGATGATTACAATCCTACAGATTTTGATATTGTCTGGCGTTTTATGGGATTGGATATAAGAGGAACTGGGCGTACTGTTGTACATGAATATAATTCTCTCTCGACAGGCAATTTTTCAAGTATTAAGAATAAAATCAAGCAAACGATAAACATAAAACCAGATGCAAGAATATTTCTTAATGAAACAGTAAAGAAAGGATTTTCTTTTATAGATGATATCCCTTTTAAATACAGAGATATGGGGGTAGATTCCATA
>JALTZE010000081.1 GCA_027051315.1 Micavibrio sp. | reverse complement strand
GTTTAAAGTAGCATCTATATTTCAGGAAGTTTTTTTTATAACTGATTCATAGTTTTTTATCTTGCCTTATGAAATTTGATTGTATATATATCTCCTCCAAGAAAAATGAATCGCTTGAAACTATGTAATTATGGATGAGTGGCAGAGCGGTTGAATGCACCGGTCTTGAAAACCGGCAAGGGTGCAAGCCCTTCGAGAGTTCGAATCTCTCCTCATCCGCCATTAAAATAGGGCATATCTGATGGTATGCTCTATTTTAATTAGTAGAAATAACTTTTAAAATTCATGATATGCTAATATATATGTCCTATGGATATTACTAATCTTATATCGTTATGCACTTCATACATATCTTCTTTGGATATAGATATGGCTACGCTAATTCCTGCAATGTTGATAGCAGGATTAACTGGTGGCATATTACATTGTTCTTATATGTGCTCTCCTTTTCTTATGATGCAGATTTCTTATAAATTGAGTAAAGATAGTTCAGAAAATATAAGTGAGTTAACGAGGTTAAAACATTCTTTGTTAATTCCTTATCATTTAGGAAGAATGACCACATATAGTATTCTAGGCGCTTTGACAGCATTTTTAACAGGATATATTTCGGGGTGGTGGGAAAATATATCAGCCATTCTTTTGATGTTGGCTGGTGTTTTTATGTTGGCATATTCAAGCAATATAATAATAAAATACCCAGCTATAAAAATATTTTCAAATATTGTGAAACCACGAGGTAAAACAATATTATCTGGATATTTAACTGGAATAATGCTGGGTTTTTTGCCCTGTGGTATGTTATATTCAGCAATATTAACAGCTTCTTCTACAGGGAATCCCTACTATGGAGCGTTATTAATGATATTTTTTTCATTAGGGACGATTCCAGGGCTTTTCATTTCTGCTTTTTCAGGGCATTATATTATCGGAAAGATTCGGAATAGATATAATTTTATTCCTAAGATTATTATATTTATTACTGGCTTATGGCTTTGTTATCTTTCTTTTAAAATATTCACTACTTAAATAATAGAGTGTTAAAAATGGTAGCTACAACAAATAATAATACAGGCGAAGTTAAATATTATGATAAGGCGATAAGGTATTTTACAATATCGGCTATATTTTGGGGGATTATTGGTTTTACGGTAGGGCTTTTTATAGCGTGCCAACTTTTTCTCCCTTCATATCTTAATATAGGTGAGTATTTTACTTTTGGTAGATTAAGACCAGTGCATACGTCAGCTGTTATATTTGCTTTTGGCGGTAGTGTTTTGATAGCAACGTCGTTTTATTGTGTTCAAAGGACTTGTCGGGCTGCTCTTTATGGTGGTGATAAGCTGTCTATGTTTGTTTTTTGGGGGTATCAGTTATTTATTGTATTGGCTGCTTCTGGTTATGTGATGGGGATTACACAAGGTAGAGAATATGCTGAACCAGAATGGTATGTTGATTTACTGCTAACGGTTGTTTGGGTAGCATATTTTGTGATATTTATGGGAACAATTCTTAGAAGGAAAGAACAACATATTTACGTTGCTAACTGGTTCTATCTTGCTTTTATTATAACTGTTGCTGTTTTGCATATATTCAATAATCTAGCTATTCCTGTTGAAATTAATGGCTGGAAAAGTTATTCCGCCTTCTCAGGTGTTCAAGATGCAATGGTACAATGGTGGTATGGGCATAATGCCGTTGGCTTTTTTCTTACTGCTGGTTTCCTTGGAATTATGTATTATTTTGTACCGAAACAAATAAATCAGCCTGTATATTCGTATAGGCTTTCTATTGTGCATTTTTGGGCTCTTATATTCCTTTATGTATGGGCGGGGCCTCACCATCTTCATTATACAGCTTTGCCCGATTGGACGCAGACATTAGGCATGGTGTTTTCTCTTATGCTATTGATGCCTTCATGGGGGGGGATGATTAACGGTATTATGACTCTTTCTGGAGCATGGCATAAATTAAGGACAGACCCAATTATCAGATTTATGATTGTGTCCATATCATTTTACGGTATGAGTACTTTTGAAGGTCCTATGATGGCTATTAAGGAAGTAAATGCCCTCTCCCACTATACTGATTGGACGATAGGACACGTACATTCAGGAGCTTTGGGCTGGGTGGCTATGATAAGTTTCTCTGCATTGTATTATTTAGTACCAAGGCTATGGAATAAAGAACGTCTTTATTCGCTTCAGCTTGTTAATTTACATTTCTGGATTTGTACTATAGGTATAGTTTTATATATAACAGCGATGTGGGTTTCTGGAATTATGCAAGGGCTAATGTGGAGAGATTATGATGAAAATGGTTATCTAACATATAGTTTTGCTGAAACAGTGGCTCAAATGGAACCATATTATATAATCAGAGCATTGGGTGGTTTCTTATTCCTTATAGGTGCATTGGTAATGACGTATAATTTATGGCGTACAATCAAAGGTGATTTAAGGGAAGAAGAACCAGTTGGTGGTGAATATGCCAAAAAACTACAAGCGCAGGCAGCATAGGAGTTATTAAGATGTGGTCTTTACATGAAAAAAGTGAAAAAAATTCAGGGCTTTTGGCAATATTCGTGCTTATAGTAGTTTCAATAGGCGCAATAGTTGAGATAATCCCCCTTTTCTATTTGGAAAATACTGTTGAGAAAGTAGAGGGAGTTAGGCCGTATACTCCACTTGAACTTGCAGGGCGTAATATCTATCTTAGGGAAGGTTGCTATCTATGTCACAGTCAGATGATAAGACCGTTCAGAGATGAGGTGGAACGATATGGTCATTATTCTATTGCCGCAGAAAGTATGTACGACCACCCTTTTCAATGGGGTTCAAAACGTACTGGTCCTGATTTGGCTCGTGTTGGTGGGCGTTATTCAAATGATTGGCATATAGCACATATGAGAAACCCAAGGTCGGTTGTTCCTGAATCTGTGATGCCTGCATATCCCTTTTTGGAAGAAAAATTCTTGAATTATGATGATATTGACAAACATATGGTCGCTTTAAGGCGTGTTGGTGTGCCTTATACAGATGAAATGATTGCTGCGGCAAAAGAGGATGTGGCTATGCAGGTTAATCCAGATGCTGAAAAAATTGAAGAATTTTTAAATAGATATCCTAAAGCTGTGGTTGCTAATTTTGATAAAAAAGATGAAATAACAGAGCTTGATGCTTTGCTTGCATATTTGCAAATGCTTGGGACTTTGGTTGATTTTTCAAATTATGAGCAGCCTGAAAGGTAATAAAATATGGAAGAGTTTGTATTTGTAAAATCGCTTAGTGCTTCGATAGGTCTGATAATTTTTATGCTATTCTTTTTAGGATTGCTAACTTGGGTATATCGCCCGTCGGCCAAAAATAAATTTGAAGGATACGCAAAATCTATTCTTGATGAGGAAAAAGAACATGACAAGTCATGATGATAAAAACAAGGATAATAAACCAGAAACAACTGGCCATGAATGGGACGGTATAAGGGAGTATAATAACCCTCTTCCTAGATGGTGGGTATGGTGTTTTATAGCAACAATAATATTCGCAATAGGATATTGTATTTATTATCCTGCTTGGCCAAAAATAAAAGAAGCAACAAAAGGTATTGCAGGTTGGACACAATATTCTCAACTTGAAGAACAGATGGCTGAGTTAGAGGCTATTAGATTCGAACATAATGAGCAAATTGCAAAAAAATCAATATCTCAAATTTTAGATGATAATGATTTGAGGAGGTTTGCTGAGGCTGGTGGTAAAGCTACATTTGCTCTTCATTGTTCTCAATGTCATGGTAGTGGTGGACAAGGTGGTGAAGGTTTTCCTAACCTTCTTGATGATGAATGGTTATGGGGTGGCACTATTAGCGATATAGAATATACAATTCGCCACGGTATAAGGAATGATATTGATGAAGATGCTAGAACTTCGATGATGTCTGCATTTGGGCAGGACCAAATTTTGAACAGAAATCAGATAAAGGACGTTATACAATATCTTAAACTTATAAGTGGAAAAATTAAAAATTCTACGGAAAGTACTGATAGAGGTATGGATATATATGCTGAAAATTGTGCCTCTTGTCATGGTGATAAAGGTCAAGGAAATCAATATATAGGAGCTCCGCCTCATAATAATCACATATGGCTTTATGGCGGTGATGATAAAACTCTCTTTGAATCAATTTATTACGGTCGTGGTGGTGTAATGCCCCCATTTGAAGGTAGGTTGAGTGATGAGGAAATTAAAAAGCTTGTAATTTATGTTCATAGCCTTAGTGGTGGTGAGTAGTAGTAAAGTTAGTTTTTAATAATTAAAATAAAACCTGCAATATAAAGGAATCATTTGTTTTGCAGGTTATATTATATCGATATAATTAAGATAGAAGCCAAACGATGTCAGAAAAAGAGGGAAATAGTAACGGTTTTATGTCTCTTTTTGAGAAGAGAAATAAAATATTTCCTGCTCGTGTAAAAGGTAAATTTAGAAGCTTAAAATGGAGATTAATGTGGTTTCAACTTGGAATATATTATTTGTTACCATGGATAAGATGGGATAGAGGAAGCGAGGGGACTCCTGACCAAGCAGTACTTATAGATATTGCTAATCGTAAATTTTATTTTTTCTTTATCGAAATATGGCCTCAGGAAGTTTATATATTTGTAGGTTTGTTGATTTTAGCGGCATTTACGTTGTTTT
>JALTZE010000080.1 GCA_027051315.1 Micavibrio sp. | reverse complement strand
TTTATAATCTGTTTGGCTGTTACCTAAATTACAAGATATTTTAAGAGGCTTTAAATGAAAAGAATAATTTTACCTTTGGCTGTTATTTCTGTTGTTGCTTTGTCTGGTTGTGAAGCTAATCAATTTGGTGGTACAAAACAAACAGTTGGTACCGGTGTTGGTGCTGTTGTTGGAGGTTATCTGGGGTCAAAAATAGGTGGAGGAACAGGGCAGTTATGGGCAACTGGGGCTGGTGCTTTGCTTGGTGCTTTGGCTGGGAGTGAAGTTGGTAAATCTCTTGATAAGGCTGACCTCATGTATGCAAACAAGGCGCAGTCGCGTGCGCATACTGCTCCTATCGGTGAAACAATTACATGGAACAACCCTGATTCAGGGCATAGTGGTTCGGTTGTTCCAACAAAAGATGGTTATAGTAATTCTGGTAATTATTGTCGTGAATATCGTCAAACTATAATCATTGATGGTAAGGAAGAAGTTGGATATGGAACGGCATGTCAGCTTTCTGATGGAACTTGGGAAATAATATAGATTTTTCTATTATAAATTATGAGATAAGTTTTATTAAGTTTCTACTTTCTCATTACTATTTATGTTTGTCCTTGCTCTTGATGAAGTTGATGAACCACCAAGAGTGAGAGTGGCAGCAGCGGTAGCAACTGGAACGTAGTCATTTGCCATTTTTGGTTCTGTTTTTGGTTCAATCTCTGTTGCATGGGCATAGCTTGATGTTAATGATTTTATATATTCAAGCCTTTCTTGATATATAGGGTCATTTAAAGTTACCTGAATGGAATCCATTAAAAGACTTAGCTCTGGATAGCCGTGACACATGGATGTTAGTGCTTCAAGCGTAATTATGTATCCTATACGACGCTCTTTTATTACCATTTTTGATAATTTATTGAGTGTTTCCCATTTGGTTTTATCTACATGTTTATCAAAAACTTCTCTTGCTGCTTGTACAGGTTGAGAGCCTGTTTCTATTGCTTTTTCAAATGCTATTGCTGATTTTTGTAGGGCATCAGCACACCATCCCATTATACGACCTTGAGTTAATCTATCATTTTGTGAATTTGCTTCATTGTAAAATGGTTTCGCTGATTTTTCATTAAGACCATTTTTGATTACTTTATCAAATGTTTCATATATTTGTTTTATATGTTTTTCTTCATTTTCTTTTATCGATAAAAATGAATTATGTACGTTATCGCTTATAGTTATATCACTTGGTACTATTCCAGTAATGTCTGATATTATCATACCGATTGATTTTACATGTGGATTGTGACCTGTATTTATTGATGCATTTAGGATTACGCTCTTTTCTACTCCTCTCCATGCCATTTCTTGGGCGGCTGTTGTATATTTCCACCATTGTTTTATCTGTTCAGAATCGTACATATTGCCAATATCATCGGCCATTTCGATTGCTGTATTAACAGGATTCCCAAAGCGTTTTGTGTCTTCTGGAAGTGATTCATAGGTCATTTTAGCTGTTTCCATAGCTATCAGATATGGTTGAAGTTCTGGTTGTATATCAGGAATGGCTTTTAAAGCCTCTAATGCGCGTTTTTGCCCAAATATCTCATAGCTTTTTTCATCGCCTGTGCTTTGCATCATTGTTGCGCTAAAAATATCGGCTTTTATATTTGATTTTGAAGTTAGTATGGGGGTGTTTCTAATTCTTACAATTCCATCTTTTTTTGCTTTTCCTGAATTTTCTTTAAGTTTCATTCTTCTAGTTTCAATAGCATGCCATATGTTATGGTAAACATCTGCGGTCATTTGCTCTAGGTTTTTATATTTATCTATACTTAATGTGATTGTGGCTTGGAATTCATATTCTGTTTTTATGCTTAGAAATCCTTTTTTTACACTTGCTGCCATGCCTACAAAATGGCTATTTTCGTCTTTTTGTTCTTGTTCAAGAAGTTCAAGCGTATATTTTCCTGCGGAATGTTCTAATATTTCATCTTCTAAAAGGGCGATAGCCTCTTTTCTTTGTCCTGTATGATATGGGATAAAGGTAAGCGTTAGGTCAGGAAAAATAATATTTACCTGATCTGCTATGAATCCACATTCCTTTTTAGTTTTTTCAAAGCTTAAATTCATTTATTGTGCCAACCCCAGTTAATATTATTTATATATTTAGTTAAGCTTTTGTTATCGCTGTAAATAAATACAGTATTATTGATTTCCGCCAATAATAGCAGTGAAAAGTTAATGGAGAGTAAATTTTTTTACGGAAAATATATTTGGCTGGACGTTTTGGTTTAAATGTGTAGGATGCGAGATTGTTTCTTAAGATAAAGTATATAGAGGAATTATAAAGATGAGTAATATATCTCGTTTTATGGAAGGTAAGCGCGGTTTAATAATGGGGGTTGCTAATGACAGGTCAATAGCATGGGGAATTGCAAAGGCAATGGCTGAACATGGTTGTGAGCTTGCTTTTACTTATCAGGGAGATGCTTTGGAAAAACGTGTTAGACCTTTGGCAGAATCTGTTGGTTCTGACATATTAATAGCATGTGATGTTACTGATGATGCTTCGGTAGATGATGTTTTTAAAGTAATTGAAGATAAATGGGGAAAAATAGATTTTATAGTTCATGCAATTGCTTTTTCAGATAAGAGTGAATTAGATGGAATGTATGTTGATACAAGCCGCGAAAACTTTCTTAAAACAATGGATATTTCTGTTTATTCATTTACTTTGGTTGCACAAAAAGCAATTAAATTAATGAATGATGGTGGTAGTCTTCTTACTCTTTCTTATTATGGGGCGGAAAGAGTTATGCCACATTATAATGTTATGGGAGTAGCAAAGGCTGCTTTGGAAGCTTCAGTTCGTTATCTTGCTGCTGACCTTGGTAAATTTAATATCAGAGTTAATGCAATATCAGCAGGACCAATCAAGACATTGGCGGCTAGTGGTATTGGGGATTTTAGATATATTCTAAAGTGGAATGAACTTAATTCACCGTTAAAGCGTAATGTTACTACTGATGAAGTTGGTAACGCAGGATTGTTCCTTCTTTCTGATTTGGGAAGTGGAATAACAGGTGAAATTATGCATGTTGATTCAGGTTACCATACTGTTGGTATGCTTTCTGTTGATTCAGTCGCCGAAACAGCGGAATTGCTTCAGGGAATGAAGCCTAAGGGATAGTTTTAATGTCTGGGAATCGATTTGGTACATTATTCCAATATACAACATTTGGCGAGAGTCATGGAGCTGCTATCGGGGCGGTTGTTGATGGAGTGCCGCCTAGAATTGATTTGTCAGAAGATGATATTCAAAAATATCTGGATAAAAGAAGACCTGCTCAATCAAGATTTACTACGCAAAGAAAAGAGGCAGATAAAGTTAAAATCCTTTCAGGTGTTTTTGAAGGTAAAACTACAGGAACACCGATTGGTCTTTTGATAGAAAATACAGACCAAAAATCCAAAGATTATTCAGATATATGTGATAAATATCGCCCTGGTCATGCTGATTATACTTATGATGCTAAATATGGTTTTAGAGATTATAGAGGAGGGGGGAGGTCTTCTGCTCGTGAAACTGCTATGAGAGTTGCGGCGGGGGCTATTGCTAGAAAAGTTTTACAATATGAAATTGGTGATATTTCTATAGCAAGTGGGGTAATATCAATTGGTGATAAAAAAATAAATGATAAAAATATAAATTGGAACGAGGTCGGTAATAATCCTTTTTTCTGTCCTGATAGCTCTGTTGTTAGTGAGTGGGAGGATTATCTGGATAATATAAGGAAATCGGGTTCAAGCGTTGGTGCTGTTGTTAAAATTGTTGCAAAGGGAATCCCTGCGGGGCTTGGTTGTCCTGTATATGATAAATTAGATGCGGATATAGCAAAGGCAATGATGTCGATTAATGCAGTAAAAGCTGTAGAAATTGGGAATGGGTTTGAGGCTTCGTCTATTACAGGGGTTGAAAATGCTGATGAAATGAGGATTGATAATGAAGGTAATCCTGAATTTTTATCTAATAATGCTGGGGGAATATTAGGCGGTATATCTACGGGGCAGGATATTATTGCCAAAGTTGCTTTTAAGCCTACTAGCTCTATTCTAATTCCAAGAAAAACCATTGATAATAAGGGTAATGAGTGTGAAATAATTACTAAAGGGAGGCATGACCCTTGTGTAGGTATAAGAGGCGTCCCTGTTGTTGAAGCAATGATGGCATGTGTTTTGGCAGACCATTGGTTAAGGCATAAGGCACAAAATATACGTAATTGTAGCTGATTTTTATTAAAAAGTTTTCATTTTTCTAAGTATTAGATTTTTGGTTCTTTCAGTTGATAATTTTATTTGGCTGATAGTTCCTGAGAATTTTTCGCGTTCAAATTTTATTGCATAATTTTTATTAAGATTTGGATAAGAGGAGTTATTTACCGTAAATATGTCTTTGGTAATGGGGATTAGCTCACTTTCTTTACTTGTGTTATATATGCCACCAAACCTAATAAATAATTTTCCTTTTTCAAATTTTACGTGGTGTTGAGCGTCAAGGTCAGCATTATGGTAGATACCAACATATTCTTGCAGATGCATTGATGGGGAAGGTAATATATTTTTGTTAATATAAATATCATTTTTTCCTCCCCAATTAATGTTTAATTTTAACTCTCCATTTTCTTCTTCATGGAAAATTGATATTTTTGTAAGAAGTGTGGTATTT
>JALTZE010000079.1 GCA_027051315.1 Micavibrio sp. | reverse complement strand
TAACAAATCAGAATATAAAAGAAAAATAAAAGAATATTGGCAAGAAAATATATTCAGAAATGATAACCAAAAAATATTTTATAAAAAATATTCTGCTTATCTTGATAAAAATGACCATAAAAAACGACTTGATTTACTTCTTAGAAATCACAGAAACACTGATGCTCTGAATATAGCAAAATTATTGGGTAAAGATTATATTAAGCTGGCAAATGCTAGGATTGCTTTGTCTAAAAACAAAAAAGGCGTAGATAACCTTATATCTGCGATACCATTAAGCCTTAAGAATGACGAAGGTCTTCTTTATGAAAGACTAAAATGGCGAAGAAAAAACGGAAATAACAAAGGAGCGATAGAAATTTTGCTAAATCCTCCTGAAATAAAATACCAATCGCAAAAGAAAAAATGGTGGCGTGAACGCCATATAATGATAAGGCGAATGCTGGAAAATAAAGATTATCAAACAGCATATAAACTTGCTGTAACCCATCAGCAAGATAAAGGTTTTTCTGGTGCTCAAGCTTTGTGGTTGTCAGGTTGGTTATCTTTGCAATTCGTTGATAGAGCATATGAGGCACAGCAATATTTTGAAATAATGTATAATAAGGTAAAAACTCCAACAAGCAAATCAAGAGCGGCATATTGGAATGCCAGAGCATATTCAAAAATTGGTAATAAGGAAAAATCAGATAAATGGTACAAAGAGGCAGCTAATTACGGTACTTCATTTTATGGGCAACTTGCGGCAAAAGAGCTAGGCATATCGCCTTTGGTAAAGCAGGTTAAAGGAAAAAAATACCAAAATGATGATTTAATAAATAATGATGAATTATTAAAAGCCGCCTCTATTTTAGTATCTATCGGAAAAAAAGATAAAGCTTCTATATTTATTCATGCTTCTTCTAAAAGAGCAGAAAATAAAGGAAAGCTACATATAATAGCTGCTTTTGCTAAACAATTAGGTCTTGCCCATGATGCTATTTTTATCATGAAAAGGGCAAGAAACGATAATCAAGGAATAGATATTAATATCGCTTATCCAGTAAATCAAAATTGGATGAAAGAAGTAGATATAGAATGGTCATATGTTCATGCGCTTATTAGGCAGGAAAGTGCTTTTGATATTAATGCAAAATCTCCAGCAGGTGCTATGGGATTAATGCAGATTATGCCTTCTACAGCAAAAATGGTGGCAAAAAACAAAAAAATTAAACATAAAACTTCATGGCTTACCACCCACCACCAGCATAATATAGCTTTGGGTACTTCATATATCAAAGAATTACTAAAACGTTATGATAATTCATATATATTGGCAACGGCAGCATATAATGCAGGGCCTTCTCGGGTTGATAAATGGATAAAAATATACGGAGACCCAAGGAATAAAAATATTGATAAAATAGATTGGATTGAAATGATACCTATATATGAAACAAGAAACTATGTTCAACGTATTCTTGAAAATCTTTACGTATATAGGCAAAGGCTTAAAAATATAGAAGGCGGCGTTACTATTTTATCAGAAGATACTATATTCTCAGCCCCATCAAAAACCTGACCTTAGCTGTCTCCTAATCCTTAACCCTATACATATGTATTTTATTTTAATGATTTGCATTTTGCAATAACTGCATGCAGGCTAGGGTTTTTCTACTATATTCATACTATTTTAGTATATAATTAACTATACTAATGAATTATTATATTATTATGTTGTAAGATAATATATACTCTATAAAAATAGTATTGATACTGCGTGTTACACTTTTAAGTGGTTGGGGAAAATAAGGGTTGTAAAAATGAGATTACTAATAGCAGATGATCATACATTATTCAGGGACGCTTTGATTCAGTATATCGAAAGAGCAGAACCAGAAGCAAAAGTTACGCTTGCCAAAGATTTATATGAAGTATTCGATATATTAAAAAAAGACACAAATTTTGATTTAGTACTTTTAGATTTAAAAATGCCGGGTATGAGTGGAATGTTGGGATTTGAAAAAGTTATAAAAGAATATCCCGATTTAAGAATAGCTTTGATGTCTGGTATAGCAGAAACCGATGATGTTAAAAAATCTATGGAGCTTGGTTCAGTTGGCTTCTTTCCAAAAACTCTTTCAGGAAAAGCATTGCTAAAAGCTATACAGCTTGTTCTTGCTGGTGAACGTTTTCTCCCTATTGACCATAAGACAAGCAATATACAAGCTTCTTACTATAATGGTGATAATGAACGCGCATCGGGAATATCAGAAATATTAAACGGAGGTAGAAAAATATCTGCTGATATGGTTAAGTTAACACCAAGAGAACATGATGTTTTATCTTACCTAGCAAAAGGAGCATCTAATAAGGAAATAGCCCGCGATTTAGACCTTCAAGTTGTTACTATTAAACTTCATGTAAGAGGAATATGCCGTAAACTTGGCGCACAAAACAGGACGCAAGCAGCACTAAAAGCTAAAGAAATGGGAATTGTATAATTTATAAATGTCTTCCAATAAAAAAAATAGAGTATATTTATCTTATTTAGGCTATAGCTTAGTTATAACTATATTCACAATCACTGCTCTTTACGCATATATCAGCCTAAAAAATACCGAAGAAAGCAAAAGGGAGTTAGCTTATTCAAGAGATTATTCCATAATTGAACTTAGCAGGTCATTTAACGATTTTCATGAATCTTTACACTCTATTTTTTATAGTAATAATATTATCGATAGTAAAGACATATATAACAAATACAAATATCTAACATCAGTATATGTTTCATCTTTATATATAAATGGTATTGATGATGGGGAACAATATAGCGATGATATCGTTAAAAAATTACTTAACATAGGAAATAGTATAGATATTATCGGAAAATATTTAGATGATGGAAATAGCTTGGATGATATTATAAAAAATAAAAAACTAATCCTAGAGGAAATACACAATATCAATGATATGATTACATATATATCATCGCGCAGCATATCTTCTCAGGTAAAAATGTTTCAATCCAAAGAGTTGGAAAAACACAGAAATTATTTAATAAATTCCGTAATAATTATGGGTCTATCTGGTATGATAATTATAATCATATTAATAAACCAGATAAATAATATAAAATCACTTAATTCTGAAAAGCAAAATATGCTTGATATCATAAGAAATAGGCTAAACGCTATTGATGCGTCTGGTGAGGGAATATTATCAATAGATAAATATGGAAACATTAATTTTATAAATCAAACATTAAAAAAATTACATGGTATCAAAGACGATGATTTGCAAAATATTTTAGGGGAGCATTGGCTTAACCTATACCCTTATTTTGATGAAGAAGAATTATCTATTATAAAATCAGGAGAAAAGATTAGTACCGAAACAGATATTTATACTGATAAAGGAGAAATAATACCGGTAGAAATCTCCGCAACAAAAATGGAAGATGAAGGCATAATAATAATTGTCAGAGATATTACAGAAAGAAAAAAATCTACAGAAGAAAAGCAAGAACTGCAAAAACAATTCTTCCAAGCCCAGAAAATGGAAGCTGTTGGAAGATTAGCAGGAGGCATAGCGCATGATTTTAACAATATTCTTGCCTCTATGCTTGGTTATGCTGAATTTTTGGTAGAAGACCTTGAAGATGATAAGAAAAAGCAAAATTACGCAAAAAGAATAATTCAAGGAGGAATCCAAGCAAAACAATTGATAGAACAAATCTTAGCTTTCTCAAGAAGAAGCGAAACAAATAAAGCCGTTATAAATATCAGCGAAATTATAAAAGAATCAATATCCATATTAAGGGCAACAATCCCAACAACAATAGATATAAATATGGATATTGGCTATAATAAAGCTATGGTCATGGCTAATGAAAGCCAGTTAATGCAAATCATAATGAATATATGCGTTAATGCAAAAGATGCAATGAAAGATGAAACAGGAACTCTTGAAATAAGCCTAAAAGAAACAAACGAAGAAGAGCTTAACAAATATTTTGAAAATAAATCAGAAGAATTACCATCACCAAAAGATACCCCTGAAATAAAAATATCAAAGATTTCTGAAAATCATACAATAATGTCTATAGGAACTTTTTCTAAACATCACAAATACGTAAAACTTTCTATAGATGATACAGGAAGCGGCATACCATTATTCGTAATGGAACATATATTTGAGCCTTTCTATACTACAAAAGTAAAAGGAAAAGGTACGGGGCTAGGTCTTTCTACAACATTAGGCGTGGTTGTCGCTTTTCAAGGAGCAATGGTTATAGATAGCGAAATGGGCAAAGGGACAAGCTTCAAAATATTCTTACCAGTAAATGAAAAAATAGGAATAACAGGAAACGAATATGGTGAAAATATAGAAGACGACAACGATACAGATTATATAGATAATAACGAAAATAACAGTGATATAACAATTATGATAGTTGATGACCAAGAGAAAGTAGGTGAGGTTATCAGTAAAATGGTTTCAAGATTGGGCTATAAAACTATATCTTCAAATTCTCCTTTGGAAGCTTTGGATATTATTAGAGAAAAAGAAGGAAAAATAGATTTGGTTATCAGCGATTATACTATGCTGGATATGACGGGGCTTGATTTTTCAAATGAAATATATATGGATTTTCCTGAAATACCTATAATAATCATCACAGGATACAAAAAATCAAAACTCCAAGAGGTTGTTAATAATTATCCATC
>JALTZE010000078.1 GCA_027051315.1 Micavibrio sp. | reverse complement strand
ACCAATAATATATAACACTCATAAATAATATAAAAAAGGAAATCATATAAATATCCAAATCTGCATAAATACTCATATTATATAATTCAATAACACAATATAAAAACCATATAAAAAATACATATGACCCAATACCAAATTTCGACCAAGAAACTTTATCTCTATTCCGAATTAAATATCCTGCCATTGCAAGAAAAAGCCCCATAGCACCATATTCAAAAATATAATCAATCCTTATAAAGAAAACAAAAATCAACAAAACCATATTGATTATCAAAAAATTAGCTTTCCCCGACAGCATATTTTCAACAACAAAATCAATTATCAATCTAATAATAATAATCGAAGCAAGAATATTTAATGGAAGAATATATGTACCAATTGTAAAATTAGCCCATACCAATATCAACATACCCAACCATATATTAGAGGATAAATCTCTGGAACGTGCATAACCAATCAGAAAAAACCAAATGGGCACGCAAAGCCTGCCTATTATCCTGAACCATTCTTCGTCATAAAAGAAATATACCCCAATATGGTCAATAACCATCAAAATAATAGCAATACTTTTCAAAAAATCATAAGAAGTCAGACTATAATTTAGATTCGTCCTATCCTGAAACATATATATTTTTTACCTTAAATATAAGCTAATATAACATCATATATTACATCCAAATAAAGCGGAACCATTCAAATCTAGGGTCACCACTATACACAGCATATAGCTTAAATAAAGCCAGATGAATAACATAAAGCAACAAAGTATGTCGCCCCATAATCTGTATTAATAACACAAATATTTGAGGAATCTTTTTTGTATATTCTTTATATATCTTGCGCTTAAAGTTCAATAAAACATACAAAACAAACAAAGTACCTATGGCAAAAACAATCAGCTGTATAACACCAAAACCAAAACTTAATTCTGTATATATAGAAAATATCATAAAGGAAAATAAAGTATAAGCATACAAACCATAATCTTTCCAATTTATTTTTTCCCTATGCCTTACCGCATATCCTAAAATTGCAAAGAAAAATGAAACAGTCCCATATTCGAAAAATAAAATTGTAAAAACTGCCAAAAACACCAAAGAGATAGAAAGATATACTGTCCACTCAACGTCCTTGAAGATTCTATCCGCCACCCAATCAATAAACATTCTAATTACAATAATCGTAAATAAAACATTCAAAGGAAAAACCGCCATTCCCGACATTATATTAAACCATACCAATATCAACAACCCAGCCCAAATAGGAGTCGATAAATCTCTGGAACGCGCATAACCAATCAAGAAAAACCAAATAGGAACACAAAATCTTCCTATCACTCTAAACCATTCTTCCTCTGGAAAAAAATAAAACCCAATATGGTCAATTATCATAAGAATAAGTGCAGCAGCCTTTAAAAAATCATATGAAGTAAGATATACAGGCAGTTTCGTTAACTTCCCTTTACCAAGATTTTGATTAGCTTTTTCATTATTTTTTCCGCCATATAAACCAAAAGATGATTGACTTGCTTCTTGCCCTACTTTTTCACTCATTGCCTTATCCTGCTTTACCATACCCATCAAAAAGAATGACAGATATACTAAATTCATTCAAGTTAGAAAAAACTTAAAGGGTCAACATCAATCTGAACTTTAATTTTTGATGGTATTTTTATACTACTTAACCAATGAGAAACTGTTTTTTGTATATGAATATTCTTATCTGCCTGTATTAAAAAACGTCTTCTATATTTTCCCCTTAATTTAGCAAGAGGAGCTTCCGCTGGTCCTAAAGTAAATATTTTCTTATTTTGAGGAGCTAATTTAGCAAGTTGCCTGCAAAATCCATCGACTTGTTCTTCATCTATTCCTGATATTATAATAGCCACAAGCCTTGTATATGGAGGCATTTCAGCCTCCTCCCTTTCCGATGCTTCCACTTCCAAGAAATTATCCCTATCACCTGTTGCCAAAGCCTGCATAACCCTATTTTCTGGAGCCCAACTTTGTAAAAAGACTCTCCCCTTATGCTTTGCTCTTCCTGCCCTGCCTGCAACTTGATGAAGCAATTGGTAAGTCCGTTCAGTAGCCCTTAAATCACCCCCTGATAAACCCAAATCAGCATCAACAACCCCAACCAAAGTAAGTTTAGGAAAATGATGCCCCTTTGCTATTATTTGCGTACCTACTATAACATCATATTTTTCATCACGAATATCATCTAAAATTTCCTTTAACTCATCATGAGTCATAGCACTATCACTTGCCAACATAACTATATTAGCCTGTGGCATATATTCTTTTACTTCTTCAACAATTCTTTCAACACCAGGACCACAAGGCGAAAGTGAGTTCATATCTTCACATTCAGGACATTTTTCAGGATATGGAAGCATATAACCACAATGATGACATTCTAACTTCCTTAAACTCCTATGCTCAACTAGCCAAGAAGTACATCTAGGGCAATTAACTCTATAACCACAGCTTCTGCATATGGTAAGAGGAGCATATCCTCGCCTATTCAGAAATAATAATGATTGTTCTTTAGCTTGAAAATTCTCCGCTAAAGCTTTTTTCAAAGGTGGGGATAAAAAATGCTGTCTTTCTGGCTTATCTACTCGTAGGTCTATAAGGTTTATTTCGGGCATTTCTGCACCACCATGCCTATTAGGAAGGTGTAAATGCTCATATTTTCCTTGCCATGCATTTAACAAACTTTCCAATGATGGAGTAGCAGAAACTAATATAACAGGAAATTTCCCCAAATGACCTCTAACAACCGCCATATCTCTTGCATTATACATTACTCCATCTTCTTGCTTATATGCTCCTTCATGTTCCTCATCAACAACAATAAGCCCCAGATTCTTATATGGTAAAAAAAGAGCTGACCTTGCACCTATCACAACTTTGCTTTCTCCTTGCGCAATTCCTCTCCATGTTATTTTTCTTTGTGCTGGTGATAATGAAGAATGCCACAAGCAGGAGCGCACCCAAATCTTTCCTTAAACCTTCCCAAAAAAGCATTAGAAAGAGAAATCTCAGGAACCAAAATTAAGACCTGTTTTCCCTTTTCCAATGCAGTATGAACAGCCTCAAAATAAACTTCTGTTTTCCCAGCTCCTGTAACACCATCAAGCAATGATACAATATTCTTATCCGCATTAACATGTTCCGATATTTTCTTAGCAGATTCTTTCTGCTCAACTGAAAGTTTTGCTCCTTTAATAGATAAATCAGGATATTTACAAGGTGGGTTGCTATATATATCCACCTGTCTGATAAAATATTTCTTACACATAGTTTTAATCACTGAAGCAGAACAATCCGCAAGCCTAGCAAGCTCCGAAGCTCTTCTTGGAGTTCCATCAGATAAAATATCCAAAATCTTCATTCCTTTAGGAGAAAGACCTCTTTTAAGATTCTCACTATTTTCTTTTATATTAACAACATATCCAGTTACAGGCTTTGGCTTATCCAAAGCAGCCGCAACAGAAACCGCCATCTTCAAAACAGCCCCCACAGGGGACATCACATATCCAGCAACCCATCTAATAAATTCTCTATGAACTTTGGGCATTGGAGTTACAGGAAATTTATAGATTATTTCTTTCAATTTATTCTTAGGAATATCATCAGCTTCACTATCCCATACTACTCCTATAACATCTCGCCCCCC
Organism: Micavibrio sp.; assembly: GCA_027051315.1. Taxonomy (GTDB): domain Bacteria; phylum Pseudomonadota; class Alphaproteobacteria; order Micavibrionales; family Micavibrionaceae; genus JALTZE01. The sequence goes on along the minus strand of JALTZE010000078.1, from coordinate 1,068 downwards.
CAACGGTACTAAAACATAATCTCCTTTGGATAATTCCATATCTTCTGGCACAATATAACTATATGCCCTATCAACTGGATAAGGAACTAAAACAGGAACTATTTTTTTTTCTATAGCTTCGTAACTATTTTCTTGAAAAAGGTCATTCATATGTTTAGACATACTACACATAATTAACTTTTCAAAATGAAAGAGATAAAGAAATGAAATTCTTTGTAGATACAGCAGATATAAATGAAATAAAAGAACTTGCCGCAACAGGGCTTATCAACGGCGTAACAACAAATCCATCACTAATCAAAAAATCAGGTAAAGAATTTATACCTTTGATAGAAGAAATATGTGACATAGTTTCAGGACCAGTAAGTGCCGAAGTAGCCTCAACTGATTATGAAACAATGATAAAAGAGGCAAATAAATTAAAGGACATTGCCGAAAATGTTGCTATTAAAGTTCCACTTACTGAAGATGGCCTAAAAGTCTGCAAAGAATTATCCGATGGCGGAACAATGGTAAATGTAACATTATGTTTTTCCGCTGGTCAGGCTATTCTTGCCGCAAAAGCAGGAGCTAGCTTTATATCACCATTTGTCGGAAGACTTGACGATATATCATCAGATGGAATGAACCTAATTGCTGATATAGTAACGATATATGATAATTATCCAAATTTTGATACAGAAATATTGGTCGCATCAATCAGAAACCCAATGCACATAATAGAATCTGCAAAAATGGGAGCAGATATTGCCACATGTCCTGCAAATGTAATTAAACAACTTTATAAACACCCTCTTACAGATGCTGGTCTAGATGCTTTTGTGAAGGATTGGGCAGCTACGGGTCAAAGTATTCTGTAAAATAAAAACAGGATTCAAATTTTTATAAAATTAGTGTAAGGTAGGAATAGTTGATTCCTACCTTTTTTTCTATAGCCATATAAAAAGAGTAACCATGCAAACAAATCAAATGAAAATATCAGAACTAAACGCATCAGACATTCTAAACTAGATAAAAGAACATCCAAATTTTCTTAATGACTGCCCCGAAGCATGCGACATACTTATC
>JALTZE010000077.1 GCA_027051315.1 Micavibrio sp. | reverse complement strand
TGATATACCTTTTTTGTTAAGACCAACATCGCCTATTACACCAGACATACGTATTAAAGAAACTTTTCTAGAAGGCTTAAAAAGCTCCCCTATAACTGGAACTTCCTCTAACTTTTTTTTCTTTTCTTTTATAATTTCTTTAATTTTCAACATATAATCCTCTACCATCTCTTAATATTTCATCTGCTTTGCTTGTATATTTACCACATGGCTCATGCAAAACAATCCCATAATGTAATTTCATAGGAGTTTTTCTATCTTTAATCGCTCTTATTATCACCCTTTTTGCATCAAAGCCAACTTTCGGCCACAAAGGAATAATCTCAATTGCCCCAAAACTTTTCCCCATTGCCTTTATTATTCTGTCAACCGTATCAGCCCTATGTATCATGGTAAAACAACCACCCGATTTTAAAAGCCTAAGAGCAGCACTCACCCAATCTTCAATTTCTATATCTTCATCAATATGCCCATTTGATAAAGCTTTATGAGCGTTAGGCGAAACAAGATGTTTTCCAAGCCCCATATAAGGTGGATTACAAACTATATGGTCATATCTATCAACATTATCAACTTTATATTCCCTCACATCAGATAAGATAAATTTTGCATTAACATCATTAGCTTTAGCATTTTTAATAGCAAGCTCTATAGATAAATTCTGAACATCAATTCCTGTCAAAATAATATCCCTTACTCTAGAAAAAACACATAACCCAACAGAGCCAACACCACAGCCCATATCTAATATATTATCACCTTTCCGAGCAGGGCAAGCAGCAGCAAGCATAACACTATCAATAGACGTACGAAATCCTTTTTCGGGCTGAAATAATTTAACCCTACCATTTAATACTGAAATTTCATTTTTTTTCTTGCTGTCAGTCATAAGCTTATTTATAGCTAAATTCATGCAACAACAAGTCAAAAAAGATAATTTGGATATAAATCCTTTGAAAGAACTTACCACTCTTCTCCATGATGATATGGAAGAAGTAAATAAACATATCATAGAAAACATGCAATCAGATATAGCACTTATTCCTAAACTTGCTGGATATCTGATAAATTCTGGTGGTAAACGTATTCGCCCTCTGCTTACACTTGCCACAACAAGATTATATGGATATGAAGGCTCTCGCCCTTATGGGCTTTCTGCTGCAGTTGAATTTATTCATACAGCCACACTACTACATGATGATGTAGTGGATAAAAGCGAAAAACGCAGAGGAAAAATAGCAGCAAATCTAGTATTTGGTAACAAAGCAAGCGTGTTAGTAGGGGATTTTTTATTCTCAAAATCATTTCAATTAATGACCAAAGATGGCTCAATTGAGATATTAGATATTTTATCAAATGCATCTGCCATAATTGCTCAAGGGGAAGTATTGCAACTTTCTGCTACTAACAATATTAATATAACACTTGAACAATATTACGAAATAATTGGTTCAAAAACTGCCGCTCTATTTGCTGCGGCGACTCAAATCGGTCCAGTAATAGCAGGAGCAGACAAACAAGCAGCAAAGGCAATGTATGATTATGGCTATTATCTAGGCATGGCATTCCAAATAGCCGACGATATACTTGATTATAATTCATCAAAAGAAGCCATGGGCAAGAATATAGGCGATGATTTCCGCGAAGGAAAATTAACCGCTCCCGTGATAATCGCACTATCAAAAGCTAATGAAGAAGAAAGAAAATTCTGGAAACGCACCCTACAAAACCTAAATCAACAAGACGACGATTTAGAAAAAGCAATAAAACTTATAAATAAACATAATGCTTTACAAGAAACTATTAAACTAGCAAGAAACTTCGCAGATAAAGCTATAGACGCAATAGAAAAAGCCCCAAATCACAAATTAAAATCCCTTTTAAAAGATATTATTAATTATACTATCGAAAGAAACTCATAAAATTACCATAACACATTATTAACCTTTTTCTTATATTTTATAAAAAATTGTTAAATGAGGTAATTTTTTGGGAAAATCACTTATTACAAAAACCTTTATGGCATTAAGTATGGCAGGCGCACTTGCCAGTAACGTAGCCATCGCCGACATCGAACCAAATCAAGCTCCAACATCAACAGATGATACAGAGCTCATAGCAACAGAAAATGAAAATCAAACAATACAAACAAAATTAGAAGAAAAAATAGAAGCATTCCACCAATCTACAAATTATAACAGCTGTAGTGATGTAATAAATGTAATATCCGAAGCCGCACTAGAAAATCAAGTAAGTATAAATCAAATATATGAAACAATAGGCTATAATAACACATATTTTATCGACAAATACATGGAGATTGCCACAGATAAAGCAGAACAATTAAATGAAAGATACACTTCACTAATAAATGGAAATAGCTCAAATGAACCCATTGATACCGTTACGGGAATAAAAGAATTTGATAAAAAATATTCATTCCTTAAAAAACAAGAACAAATTTTAGTAGAAATGGGTGAAATAATAGGAAATGTAATAGGACTAAGTATAGATAATATAGATGAAATAGACGAAAAAACAGTAGATAAACTAATAAATGCCATGGATAAATGGAATCCATCTATGATGATGGATGCATTACAAAAAATTAATCCGCAAGTAAATTATAATAGCGAACGAATATCCATGTCGGCTGGTTTTCAACTAAATAATCTTATGAATCAAGCCAGAAATATAAAAATAGAATTGCTTTTGATGGATACTATAAAATCAATGCTTGAGCAAAATATTTCACCTTCCCAAGCAAATGATATTGTAAACCAAACCGTTACACAAGGAATAATAAAAGAAAGAAATAGACGAGATACAGAATCTAGTATCGGAGATATAGACAATAAAACAGCAGATGAAAGCACTACATACGGCTTTGAAACAACGGCAAATGAAGAAAGATATATATTATCAATAATTTCATCAGAATATGAAAAATACTACTGTCTAAAACAAAGCAATATACAACAAGGAACTGCAGAAATCTCTCCCACTATCACACCATAGATAATAATAACATATACGAAAATGAAAACTAGAATTTCTATTTCATTTTGAAATCAACAGACATGCCACCATCTTTTCTTTCTTTAATAACAGAAACAACATCATCGCCCAACTTACATACCGCTTCAACAGGTAATTCACTTGATGCCGCAAGATTATAAGCCTCCATTAAACATCCATCAGAATCAGCAACTTTTTTACTTCCAACATATTCGGTAATGTGTTCACCACGCACATTACTGTTTGCTTGATAAAGGTCAACTTTATCTGCATCATAACCACCATGGGCAAGTGCAGAGCCAGCCCCTGTCAAAGAAGCTGCTAACGTAAATATTTTGGCAAATTTTTTCATTTTTTATCCCTCTATAATATATCACTTAATATTATTACTCATCATATGAATAATATTCACTATTATATAAACAACACTTGTACCACAAAATAAGATTTATGTAAATATATTATTTCTTTAATTGCTGTAAGATTGCAAATGGAGAATCCTCTTCCTTAGCTTTCGGCGCATCAGCTATTATAACCTGCGGTTTACGCTCTACTGATTTTTTCTTAAATGGAGTCTTTTTCTTAAAATTATTTTTACCCTTTTTATCATCACTAGTTTTTTTAGATTTAAATTTTTTCTTATCTCCTTGATTTTTAAAATAAGCCTTACCTTTTTTAAGCCTAAAACTAGCAAGTTCAGGTTTTACCTGTTCTTGATTTTCCTTTTCTTCCAGAACTTCATCTTTATTTTCTTCTGTACTTATTTCAGCTTTTTTTAAATCCTTGGCACTTATTTCTTTTTTTTCTTCTAAAGCCGCTTCGGTTTTTTTCTCATCTGCAGTGTCATAAATTTTCTTATGCCCCATAGATTCTAAAATATCATACAAATCAACTATCGGACAGCCAAGCCACTCCGCCATTTTATGCTGAGCCTTAAATTCCCCTTTATCCGCTTGCTCATAAATAAAATTAATAACACGGTCTAACATATCAATCCTTATCGCTCTATTTCCATAAACGGGATAGCCGATAGATTGATAATATTTTCTATTAACATTTTCCTTATCAATTAGCTGAGAAACTATACCATCTTTTGGGGTTTGAGCAGGCAACTCTTTACCATTCCACAAATTAAACAATAAAGCACGGAGCCTAACCGCAGCTGGCTTATTAAGCGCAGGAACAAATACAAGTATAGAACCAAGCCTAACATAACGTTTCCTAAGAGCTTTCCTATCATCTACATCAAGCTTTTCTATCAATTCTTCAACTTGTTCACGTGGAATAATACCAAAATTTTCAAATAATTTTTCTGCTATAGATTTTGGTATTTCAGCTATCTCACCAATTTCCTCATCTTCACGCTTCAAATTAAATAAAGGCTCTAAAACAGTTTTTATATGAGTCTCAATCTGTTCTTGAACAAATTTGCTAATCTCCTCTTTATCTTTACCTTCCAGCAAAGGGACATCATCAATAACAACTTTAGGAAACAGCTTATCTTCACCTTTTTCTATATGAGCAATATGCTCTCCGGGTAAAGGATTAGTGGGATTGCTCTGCCAGCATATTTTCCCATCTTCCATCAATCTAAACTGTTTATTTTCAGATTTTAATATATTTTCCATCTTTTTAATTTATTTGTAAGTTATAATAATAAATCTTGGCATAACACAGTTAAATAAAGCTTTAAAAAAAAAAACAATATATTTTTAACTTTTTACAAATAGGCTATAGAATTAGTTAAACTATTT
>JALTZE010000076.1 GCA_027051315.1 Micavibrio sp. | reverse complement strand
ATGATAAACAATATTTATACAAAAAATAATATATTAATTAAATGAGTTACAAATTCGAAAAAGCAAAAATACTTCTTGTTGACGACATGTCAGCAATGCTAAACTTGACAAAATCTATTCTTAATACATTTGGGTTCAGAGAAGTTGAATTAGCTCAAAATGGAAAAGAAGCATTTAACAAAGCAAAAACATTTGACCCCGACCTTATCATCACAGATTGGATGATGGATGAAATGGACGGTGTAGAATTAACAAATAAAATAAGACGTGACCCCATGTCTGCTAATCCATATGTACCAATAATAATCATGACAGGTTTTAGCGCAAAACCAAGGGTGGAAACAGCAAGAGATAAAGGAATAACAGAATTTCTTGTAAAACCATTTACATCAAGAGATTTATACAATAAAATAGTACAAGTAATTGAAAGACCAAGACAATTTGTTGATACAGAAGATTTTTTTGGCCCTGATAGAAGAAGAAGAAATATAAAAGACTATACCGGTCCTAAAAAACGAGCAGGAGAAGATACAACTCCTACCCAAGAAAGAAGACTCGCTGCTGATTTATTGAAAAAATTAAAAAAACAAACTAAAGACCAAACTAGATAATGAGTAAACTCATGAAAAAAAAGCCCCGCCTTGTAAAACCAATAAACAGATTCAAACAAAAAGTAGGAACAGGAGGAATAGACGAAAAACTCCTAGATGATGCTCAAACATTGATAGAAGAAACAAAAATAGATTTTTCTGAATATGCTTTTGGATATTTAGAAACACTTGATAAAATAATAAAACAAGCAAAAAAAGATAATAAAAACAACTCCGAAACAATAAATAAACTTATCAGACCAATTATGCAGCTAAAAGCAAATGGTGGAATGTTTCGATATCACCTTGTTACAGAAATTGCAGACATAATATTAAATTTCCTAGAAGAAATAGAAAAGCTAGATAATGACGTTTATAAAGTAATAGACGTTCATAAAAAAACCATTCAAGTTATTATATCAAATAAATTAACAGGAGATGGCGGAAAAGAAGGATATGAACTAGCAAAAGAATTAGATAAAGCCTGCAAAAGATACATCAAAAAACATTCACTTCAAAAAGAAACAATTACAACTTAACAGGGTCTTCAAGCTCATTTATAAGGGTATTAACATCATCTCTATATGGGAAAGAACTTATTCCTCCATGCCCCATACATGTCATACTAGCAGCAACCACAGCCCTCTTAAAGGCTCTAAGAAACGGCTTCCCAGCATGCAAAGAAGAAGCTAGCGTCCCACAAAAAACATCACTTGCCCCAGCATGGTCAATAATCTCATCAAACTCAAGTGCTTTAGATTTCCATATCTCTCCTTTTTTTGTTACACACAAAGCCCCTTCTTTCCCCATCGTAATTATACAATCAAGATTTCCTTCTTTGGATAATGTTTTAGCCACTTCCAAAGGGTCAAGTTTCCCTTCCCCCCCTGCTGCTTCTGATAACATATCCAAATCAGAACTATTTATAATCAAATAATCTAAAAGCTTTAATAATCCTCCTGAAACAGTTTTATAAGGTGAGAGATTCAACATAACTTGGCAACCGTTATTAGCCGCTCTTTCAATAAGTTTTGTATTTTCCTCCATAGAAATATCCATCTGCAACATCAATAAATTACCCTTCTTAAGTATTTCATCGGGAACTTGATTTGCTTCTATCTCTCCATTGGCACCCTCAACGTAAAATGAGTAAGAATTTCCATCTTTATCCCTAATTGAAATCATTGAAGATGTCTGTTTTTCTTCGGATTTTCCAATACCAGATGTTAAGACTCCATGCTTTCGTATGTTATCGATAATTATATGCCCTTCCTCATCGCTTCCAATTTTTCCAACCAAAGCAACCTTACCGCCAGACCTAGTCGCTGCCATTGCTTGATTCACAGCCTTTCCACCAGCCTCGGAAACATAATTATCCCCCAAAACGCAACTTTTATTTTCAGGAAAAGACTCAACTTCCATCGAAAGATTCATGGATATCGCACCAAAAACAATAATCATCTAGTTATTCCCTTAAAAAATCTACAGAAATAATCTTATACAATTTATCAAATTATTATATAGTAAAAAGAACAATAAAGATAGATTATTACAAGGGGCTTGCTATGCGATACGAAGATTTTTTTATCAATAATATAAATCTGCTTAAAAAAGAAGGTCGATACAGAAGCTTTGCAAAGCTTGAGCGTATAGCAGGAAAATTCCCAAAAGCCTTAATACATTTACCAGATGGAACAATAAAAGAAATAACAATATGGTGCAGTAATGATTATCTAGGAATGGGACAGCATGAAAAAACCATAAATGCTATGGTCGAAACGACCAAAGCAATGGGAACAGGAGCAGGAGGGACACGAAATATATCAGGTACCAGCATATGGCATGATAAACTTGAAAAATCTGTCGCAGATTTACATGGTAAAGAAGCAGGGCTTGTATTTTCATCTGGCTATACATCAAATGAAGCTGCTCTAAGCACAATAGCACGACTAATGGGCGATAGTGTAATAATATCAGATAAGCTAAACCACGCATCTATGATTCATGGAATAAAAAGCTCTAACAAAGATAAAAAAATATTTCGTCATAACGATATGGAACATCTTGAACAATTATTAGCAGAAGAACCCTTAAATCGCCCCAAAATAATTGCCTTTGAGTCCGTATATTCGATGGAAGGCGATATATCAGATATAAAATCAATTATTACCTTGGCAAAAAAATATAACGCCTTTACCTATGTTGACGAAGTTCACGCCGTAGGAATGTATGGAGCAAGAGGAGCAGGCATATGTGAAGAATTAGGAATAATGAATGAAATAGATGTTATAGAAGGAACATTCGGCAAAGCATACGGAGTTATGGGAGGTTTTATAACAGGAAAAGAATGTATAATAGATGCGGTAAGGTCAAATGCTTCTGGCTTTATCTTTACAACATCTCTCCCCCCTTCTGTCCTTGCCGCAGCTTACGAAAGCGTGGAATATCTAAAAATTTCCAACATTGAACGCAATACCCAAAAAGAAAATGTAAAATATATGAAAGAAAAACTTGATAAAGCAGGATTAAAATATTTAAAAGGTAACAGCCATATAATACCTCTGATAATCGGGGAAGCAACCTGTTGCAAAATGATTACCGATATACTCATGAATGAATATAACATATATGTACAGCCAATAAACTACCCAACAGTACCAAAAGGCACTGAAAGATTGCGCCTAACTCCAAGTGCATGCCATACATTTAATGATATTGATTATATGGTTGATACATTACAAAAACTATGGGAAGAACATCATATAATGGAAATGGCAGCATAATCTAAAATTAAAACCCATTAATTACATCTTATATACCAAATTTATTAACCATCATTTCTGCCCGTCCCAAAGATTTATCAAGACAAGCCATCGTTTTTGACATATCTGGTGTTTCATCATCTATCCAAACTCTTACACAGTTTAAATATATTCCGCTTAGCCCCGCAATTTTTATAGCTCCACGAATACCATCAACATTTTCTCCACAAGCTTCTAACATCATAGCCATCGACTTACCTATATGAGGAAAAGAAAAAATCAACGATTTAGGTGAGCATTTAAACGAAGAAATAATAGATTTAATTCCATCTCTATATTCATTAATAACATCAAATCTTTCCATTAATATTTCAAACAGCCTGTCTTTTACAGGAGCATCAATATCAATCTCGGCCGCCATAACTCTACTATCAATAAATTTTCCCAAAGCATATAAAATATCATCCTTATCATAAAAATATAAATTCATTTCAGAACGTGACATATCCATTTCATAAGCTATATCCGCAATAGATAAACTACTCCACCCCTTCTCGGCAGAAAGCCTTAATGCCACCTCAACAACATTTTCTTGTATATCCTTATAACTTTTTTTACTCATTGCTCTTGGTATATTCGTTTCTTTTATATACAAATAGGACTTATAAATATTAACTGCAACCTAAAAATCGGAATAAATAATGTCAGAACCATCTATAAACCTTGTATGTGTAGGAAATGCACTTGTTGATGTATTAACCCATTGCTCAGAAGAATTTATAAAAGAACAAGAAAAAAATGGCGTCATAAAAGGTTCTATGATGTTAATAGATAAAGACCGTGCCGAAGAATTATATTCCGCCATGCCTAAAACAATAGAAATATCAGGTGGCTCCGCAGCAAATACAATAACAGCCTTCGCCTCTTTTGGTGGTAAAGGCGCATATATAGGAAAAGTTGCCAAAGATGAATTAGGAGAAGTTTTTATCAATGATATGAAATCTATGGGGGTAACATATAATACGCAACCTCTCATAATAGGAGAAACCACAGGAAGATGCCTTATCATGGTAACCCCCGACGCACAAAGAACCATGAACACTTATCTAGGAGCAGCAACCGAACTCCACCCTGCAGATATAGATGCCGATTTAATAACTTCCGCAAAAGTAACATATCTTGAAGGTTATCTATTCGACCCTCCTCATGCAAAAGAAGCTTTTTTCAAAGCAGGTGAAATATGCGAAAGCGCAGGACACAGGCTTGCTTTAAGCCTTTCTGACCCTTTTTGCGTTAATCGCCACAGAGAAGATTTCCATAAACTTATAGATAAACATGTAAATCTTCTTTTTGGTAACGAAGAAGAAATAATATCACTTTGTGAAAAAGATACATTAGAAGAAGCAATAGAAATAATAAAAGGCAAATGTGAAATTATCGCAATAACCAGAAGTGAAAAAGGC
>JALTZE010000075.1 GCA_027051315.1 Micavibrio sp. | reverse complement strand
TAACTAGAATATTTGTAATTTATATTAATAATATTTGATTTTGGTTTTATTTGGTTTTTGAACCATGTATCTTGGCGTTTTGCATATTGTCTTGTTTCATTTTTTGAAATGGTGATTGCTTCATTTAATGTCAGTTTATCATTTATATATTGTTGCAAAGGGCGGAATCCTAATGCGTGGGTTATCGGTGCTTTATTGTCAATTTCTCCAGATTTAATTTTGTTATCAAGATTTCTTACTTCTTCTATGATATTTTGCTGTATCATTATATCAAATCTTTTGTTGCATCTGTTATATAGAGTTTCTCTGGGAAGATTGAATATTGTTATATCGAAAATATAATTATGTTTTATTTTAGGAGGAAGGCTTTGCCAATATATAAGGGATTTACCTGTATGTTTTATTACTTCATATGCTCTTATAAGTCTTTGTGTATCATTGGGGTGAAGTTTTTTTGCTATATCTGAATCTATTTTAGATAGTTCATGATGAAATTCTGGATTACCTAGCTTTTTTTGTAGATTAATTGCTTGTAATCTTATTTCTTCATCTATTTTTGGTATATAGGAAATTCCTTCAATAAGTGCTTTTATATAAAATCCTGTACCTCCTGTAATTATAGGAGTGTCGTATTGCTCTATTTCTTTTATGGCCATTTCAAGCCATTTTTGTGCCGAACATTTTTTATTGGGGGGTAATAGTGAATATAGCTTATGTTGCGCTCTTTTTAGGTCGTTATCATCAGGTTGTGCAGTTAATTTATGGAGGCTATCATATATTTGCATTGAATCTGCATTTATGATTGTACCATTTGTTTTTTCTGCTTTATCCAGAGCATATGCAGATTTGCCGCTTGCTGTTGGCCCTGCAATTATATGTACTAATTTTTTATCCATTACCTTTGTATTAGCTTATATATTTATATTAGAAAAGTGGCTGCAAAAGCTTTTTATCTTAAGGAAGAAAAAGATATCTGTTAAAGCTGTTGCAGCCGAATAAAGATTAAGATTATTTCTTTATTTTTATAGCTATGAATCTGACGTCACCTTTCCCACCGTGGTCAACAAGCATTAATACCGATTTACGACCTGATTTTTCGGCCTTTTCGATTATTGATATGGCTTTTTCAGGGGTTGCTGCTGTTTGTTGATTTATTTCTAAAATAATGTCGCCAGCTTTTATACCTTTTTTAGCAGCTTCTGAGTCTTTGGCCACATTTGTTACTATTACTCCTGAAATATCATTTTTTGTAATTCCGAATTTTTCTAAAATTTTAGGACTTACAGATGCTACTGTTATTCCTACGGATTTAATTTTGGTTTCACCTTTTGTAAGTTCTGAATGTTTTTTTGTTGCTGAAATTAATCCTTCTTCTTCTGCTTTTTCAAGCTCTCCAATTTTAACGGTCAGAGTTATTTTTTTACCATTTCTCCATACTGTAACTTTGGCCTTTTCTCCTATAGGAGTTTCTGCGACTATTCTAGGAAGTGTACGCATTTCTCTGATAGTTTTTCCGTTGAACTGGATTATTATATCTCCTGCTTGAATTTTTGCTTTATCTGCAGGGCCATTAGGTGCAACACTTGCTACTAATGCGCCTTTTGCTTCATCTAGCCCAAGACTTTCTGCTATTTCGTCGGTTACTGATTGTATGCGTACGCCTAGCCACCCGCGTCTTGTTTTTCCGTATTTTATTAGTTGCTCAATTACTGGTTTTGCTAGATTTGATGGAATTGCAAATCCAATGCCTACTGAACCACCTGATGGAGAATATATGGCAGTATTTATTCCTATTACTTCTCCGTTCATATTGAACATAGGTCCTCCAGAATTTCCGCGATTGATAGAGGCATCTGTTTGAAGAAAATCATCATAAGGACCTGCATTTATGTTTCTTTGTCTGGCAGAAATTATTCCTGCTGTTACTGTACCACCAAGACCGAAAGGATTGCCTATGGCAAGAACCCAATCTCCTACTCTCATTTCATCACTGTTACCGAATTTAACATCTTTTAAATCAGTGGATTCAGGGTCTACTTTTAGTAATGCTAAATCTGTTTTTTCATCAAAGCCTACTATCGTTGCTTCTAAAGTAGTATCATCATGTAGTGTTACACGTACTTCATCGGCATCTTTGATTACGTGATTATTTGTTACAATATATCCGTTTTTTGCATCAATTACAAATCCAGAACCTAAAGAAGCAGGGGGATTTGACGGTGAGAATTGGTCACGTCTATCCATAAATTCTTCGAAAAAGTCTTCAAAAGGGGAGCCTGGTGGAAATTCTGGTAATTTTGGTAATTTTTCTTTGTCATCTATAATTTGTGTCGATGAAATATTAACTACAGCAGGTAGTAATTTTTCTGCTTGGTCGGCGAAGCTCTCTGGTGCTTTTGCATGTGCTCCTGATGTTATGAAGATAATAGTTAAAGATAATGACAAAACCAAAAATTTTGATATCTGTTTCATTTTAATTCCACCTATTTTAAATGAAGATTTTATACATTCGGTAAGTTATGCCTATAGATGATTAAGGTCAACTATTTATAACAAGATTTTATAGCTGTAAAATTTACAGCTATAGAATCATTATAGTAAAAGTTTTAAGATTATAATTATTTAGAGCCTTTTATATCACCAAAATAGCGGAAAAAATCGCTATCAGGTGAAAGGATAAGTTTTGTTTCAGGATTACCTAAAGTATTTTGATATGCCTCTAAAGTCCTTGAAAAAGCGTAAAATTCTTTGTCTTTGTTAAAGGCATCAGCATATATTTTGATGGCTTTTTCATCTCCTTCACCTCGTACTATGCTTGAGTCTCTTTGAGCATTTGCTATGATAACCGACCTTTCCTTATCGGCTGTTGACCTTATTTCAAGTGCTTTTTCCTCACCTTTTGCTCTGGTTTCTGTCGCTTTTGCCTTGAGTTCAGAATTCATACGGCGAACTGTTGAGGTTCTAAGGTCAGAAGTAAGGTCAGCTCTGACAATTCTGGTATCTACTATTTCTATACCAAGACCGTCTTCATGGACTTTTGAGTTAATGTCTTTTTTAATATCTTCCATGATTTTTGCTCTTTTTGTTGAAAGGAGGTCTATCATGGTAACTTTACCAAGTACGGTTCTTGTCGCATCATTCATTATACTTTCAATACGCTGGTTGGCGTCGTATGTGGTTCTTAAAGTTTTCATGAATTGCAAAGGGTCTGTTATTTTATATCTTACGAATGTGTCAACGATAATAGGTTCACCGCTTGTTAGGTTGCTGTCTATTTCATTTTTGCCGTTTATTATTGATGATGAGGCTATGACAACTTGTTCAGGTTCAGGGTCAACAGCAAGTATTCTACGGTCGAAATATTTTACTTCTTGTATAACTGGTATTTTTACATGAAGTCCTGGACCTTTTATATCTCCCATTGGCTTACCTAGTTGTAGTACTATTGCTTGTTGAGTTTGGTCTACTGTATATAGGGATTGTGATGCGGCAATAAAGATTGCAGCGATTACAAATAATAGAGATGTTATTTTTCCGTTCATTTTCTTATATATCCGTTTTTTATATTATTTCTTTTTACCAATTTCATTTATCGGAAGGTAAGGGACAACTCCCTGACCATCTTTGTTATCAAGAATGATTTTTTCAGCATTACTAAGGACTTTTTCCATAGTTTCTATGTACATTCTTTCTCTGGTTACATCTTTATCATTTTTATAAGAAGCATAGACAGATTCAAAGCGTTTAGCATCACCGGTTGCTTTTGCTATTACAGATTCTTTGTAACCTTGAGCTTCTTGTATCATTTTTATAGCAAGACCTTTTGCTTTTGGAATTATGTCTTCTCTGTAAGCAACAGCTTTGTTTTGTACATCTTCAGCATCTTGTTTTGCAGATTGTACATCTTGGAACGCTGCTTGTACTTCTGGGTGGACTTCTGCTTTTTGGATAAGAACCTGACTAATTTTTACGCCAGCTTTATATTCTTCGAGATTATCTATCATGATTTGTTTAGCGCGTAAGGCAACTTGGTCACGCTCTTTGGTAATTATAGGGAACATTTCTGTTTGTCCTACGATTTCACGTATGGCGCTTTCTGCTACTTTTTTGATTGTATGTTCAGGGTCTTTTATATTGAAGAGATATTCTTCTGCTGATTTTATGTTCCATTGAACAACCATGTCTAAATCAACTATGTTAGCGTCAGAAGTAAGCATAAGGCTTTCTTCTGGTATATCTCTTTTTCCTGTTTGACCATATCTGTTCATTGTTTCTGAAAAACCAATTTCCATACGGCGAATTTCAGATACATTTACTATGGTTACTTTTTCGATAGGGTAGGGAAGGTGATAGTCAAGACCTTCATTTATTTGTGTTCTTTCCCAAGCGCCAAAACGTTGAACAACGCCTTGTTCCCCTGGTTTTACTGTATAAAAGCCGCTGGCAAACCACAGGGCTATTATTACTATTATGCCTGCTGCTATTATTAAGCCACCACCAAAATTACCTGGGAACATTCCTGATAGATTTTCTTGGGCTTTTTTTAATATTTCATCAATATCAGGTGGTGGAGGGTTTCCACCGCGATTTCCACCCCAAGGATTTTGTTCATTATTGTTACTGTTATTGCCCCATGGGTTATTATGGTCTGGCATTTTTATTCCTTCTTGCTTATTTTATTACTTGTTTTTGATAACATAGCTGTTTTTTAAGAAAAGGCAATAGAAATAGAAAGAGAGAAGTTATTTATGTGGTTTTTTGGTAATAAAGATATTTCAGAAGGTAAGATAAGGGAGATTTTAAAGAAAACAGGTGTTTTAGAGAATCAGATTTTATCAATAAAAATAGGAAAAGATGATATAAAAA
>JALTZE010000074.1 GCA_027051315.1 Micavibrio sp. | reverse complement strand
ATTTATGACTTTTGTTTTTATATTTTTTTCTTTTGCTTTTTCTATACCTTTTGCATCAGGATTATTGGAGATTACTGCTATAATTTCTGCAGGAAAATCAGGTGAAGAGGTGGCATTTATCAATGCCTCCATATTACTTCCTCTGCCTGATATTAAAATTACTATTTTTAATTTTTTGTTCATTTATCCCAACTATCTATATTATTTATTATTACTTTTGGTTGGTTTTCTTGTCGTTTTTCAATATGACCGATTTTGTATATTGTTTCACCATTTGCTTGTAATGATGATTTTATATTATCGGCTTGTTCTTGTTTGCATATTATCATCATGCCTATTCCACAATTAAAGGTTCTTGCCATATCCATAGAGTCAAGATTTCCTTTTTCTTTTAGCCATTTAAATATAGGAAGAAATTCAAATGATGATGCATCTATTATGCTTGTAAGATTGTTTGGTACCACTCTTGGGATATTTTCGATAAAGCCGCCACCAGTTATGTGAATCATACCTTTTATAGGTTTATCTGGGTTTCCTTTTATTATTTCTAATAGTGGTTTGACATATATTTTGGTTGGGGCAAGTAAAGCACGAGCCATTGATATGTCTTTTGTAAATGGTGAAGGTGAAAATAAATCTATATTATTATCATTAATTATTTTTCTTACCAAAGAATATCCGTTTGAATGTATGCCATTGGAGGCAAGACCCAAGATTACATCACCTGCAGTAATTTCATTTCCTGTGATAATATCTTCTCTTTCTACTGCACCTACTACAAATCCAGCCAGGTCATAATCTCCGTGCTGATACATTCCTGGCATTTCTGCTGTTTCTCCTCCTATTAGAGCACAGCCGCTTTGACGACATCCTTCGGCTATACCAGAAATGATAATTTCTCCTGTTTTAACATCAAGATTTGATGTAGCGAAATAATCAAGGAAGAATAAAGGTTCAGCCCCTTGAACTATCAAGTCATTTACGCACATGGCTACTAAATCTATGCCTATTGTATCATGTATGTTGCTGTTGATAGCAATTTTTAGCTTTGTTCCTACTCCGTCTGTTCCTGAAACAAGTATGGGGTCTTTATATCCTGTAGCTTTTAAATCGAATAAAGCACCAAATCCGCCTATGTTGCTCATTAACCCTGTGCGGGTGGTGCTTTTTACATGTGGCTTTATTTTTTTAACAAGTTCGTTTCCTGCATCTATATCTACGCCTGCTTGTTTATACGCATTTTGTGAAGATTGTTGATTTGGCATTTGTGTATCCTGATTAATATATGTATATAGTTAAATGTTATTATTTTGATATTCTATAAGCGGAAAAAGATGAAAAATACAGTTTTTAATGCATTTTTATGTTGTTTTTTTATTTTAACCATTATTTCTGGGGGTGTTTATTCCAAAGAAGAAGGGGTCTTTACGGTTAGTGGCGTCAAAATTGATGTGACGGCAGATAGTGCGGCAAAGGCGAGGAATCAGGCTTTTGATTTGGCGCAGATAAAGGCTTTTGATAAATTAGTTACTAGATTAATCGGTGATATAGATGATGTTTCTTATGAAAAACCTCAATTATCTGAAATATCAACTATGGTTAAGGATTTTGAAGTTACTAAAGAAAAAATATCTGCTGTACGTTATGTAGGGGAATATAGTTTTAGGTTTAATAGCAAATTAGTAAAAAAATATTTCTCAAAAATAGGGGTTGAATATACTGATGTGAAAAGTAAACCCATATTGGTTCTTCCTTTTTATCAGGTAAATAATCAGAATATATTGTGGAGTGGTGATAATCCGTGGTTTGATGCGTGGAGGCGTTCTGACTCTGATAAAGGATTAGTCCCTATGTTAACTCCAATAGGTGACATATCTGATATGGCTGATATAAAAGATGGGGAGGCTCTTACATATAGGCAGGAGAAGCTTGAAAGGATAATTTCAAGATATGGTGTCAAAGAAGCTGTTATATTGATAGCTGCTTTTGTTGATGGTGGAGTGGATAATTCCAAGGCAAATAATCTTACTATATATGTATATAGGACAGGTGGAAAAAATTCTGAATATACTAATTCTATAAAAGTAAAACGAGAAAAGTCAGAAAAAATCGATGATATGATGGATAGAGCAGTTGTAGAAACGATAAAATTTTTGCAAAAAGGTTGGAAAGATAAAACTATAGTAAATGCCAATCAAGGAAATAAATTGCAGGTCAGAGTTCCTTTTCGTTCAATAAAAGAATGGGTGGAAACTAAAGAGGTTTTAAAATCAGTACAGGCTATAGGAAAAATAGAAATAGTTTCTATTAAACCGAGGGTGGCGAGGCTAAATCTTATATTTAATGGAAGTGAACAAAGGTTGCGTTTGGCTCTGGAACAGGCTGATATAACTTTAACTACTCCTAAATTCCAAATGGGTTTAGGTGATGATATTTTAGTATATAGTTTATATATGGATAAATACGCATCTAATAATGAAAATAGAGCGAGGTAATTATCAATGACATTAAAAATGCATCTATTTTTTTGGAGTAGTTTATTATTAGTATTTTTAGGTTTTGTCTGGGTGTTTGGTGATGTTTTAATGCCTTTTGTTTTAGGGTTTGCGATTGCTTATCTTTTGAATCCTTTATTGATAAAAATGGATAGATGGGGAGTAAAAAGAAAGTTAGCTGTATTATTAATTCTAACAGTCTTTTTATTATTTATTACGGCGTTGGTAGCTGTGATAATGCCTGTTTTAGCTAAAGAAGCTATAGAATTTATTGATGCTTTGCCTGAATATGTATCGCAAATATGGGCATGGATTCAGCCATATAGTCTGATGTTGCAGGAAAAAATCGGGGCTGATGATATTGAACAGATAAGGGCAGGTGCTCAATCATATCTTACGGGTGCTTTAGGTGCTGGAAAAAATGTATTATCGGGTTTGGTTAACGGTGGGCAGGCATTAGCCAGTTTTACAATTACGCTGATTTTTACTCCGATTGTTGCTTATTTTGTTATGAAAGAGTGGGTTGCTATTACCAATTGGCTGGAGGATATGATGCCAGAACATTCAAGAGATACTATTAAGGGACTTTTAAAAGAAATTGATAGTAAAATAGCAGGTTTTATTAGAGGTCAGCTAAGTGTTTGTGCTGTTTTAGGTCTTTTTTATGCTATTGCTCTTTCTGTTGCTGGGCTTAAATATGGTTTCTTTATAGGGTTGATGGCGGGTGTTTTGTCGATAGTACCTATGGTTGGTACTATTATAGGATTTGTTGTGTCAGTTATGGTTGCTCTCATACAGGTTTATGACCCAGTAACTATGAGTGTTGATTGGCAATTTGTTGGGATAGTTATTGCTATATTTATTATTGGGCAAATTTTAGAAGGTAATGTGTTAACTCCAAAACTTATAGGGGATAGTGTAGGGTTGCACCCTTTGTGGGTGATGTTTGCGTTGCTTGCTGGTGGTGCTTTATTTGGTATTTTAGGTATGTTAATTGCCGTACCAGTTGCGGCAATTGCTGGCGTTCTTATAAGTTTTGCAATTATTAAATATAAATCTAGCTGTTATTATAAATCTAATAAAATACCTAAAGATAAAAGTAAAAATATGGTAAAGTTGGATAAAAAAATAAATGAGTATGAAAGCAAAGCAGCTGATTTTTGACCTTGGTTACAGGACAGCAAAGGGTAGAGAAGATTTTCTTATTTCTCCTTCTAATAGTGAGGCAGTGGCTATGATTGATAAATGGCCTGATTGGTCTGCTCCTGCGCTGGTACTATATGGGGCAAGTGCAAGTGGTAAGTCACATTTGGCTTCGGTATGGTCTGAAAAATCAGGTGCTTATGGTGTTATGGCCGATGAATTTATGGATAATAATGCAGATGAATGGGCGAAAAAATATAAGCATATATATATATTACGTGCTGATTTATTAATAGGGGATAGAAAAGCAGAAACTAATTTATTTCATCTTTATAATATATTTAAGGAAGAGGGGAGGAGTATGCTTCTTACTATGCTTGCCGCTCCTTCTGAACTCGGGTTTGAGGTTGCTGATTTAGGTTCTAGGTTGCGTGCTGCTCCTTTTGCTACGATATATCCGCCCGATGATTTTTTATTGTCTTCTTTATTAGTAAAGTTATTCTCAGACAGGCAGATACAGGTAAGTGAAGATGTGATAAATTATACTTTACCTAGAATGGAGCGTTCATTTTCTGCTGCTAGGGATATTGTTGATATGGCAGATAAAATGGCTTTGGAAAAGCAAAAAGCAATCTCCGTACATTTGATGAGGGAGGTTTTACAAAAATTATAGAATCAGAAATTTAGATGCATTTTATTATCTATATAGTTAATCATTTCATTTTCTTCTGGCTGTAGATTTTTCCAGCTATTAGTTTTGCATTTTATTACGGTAAGAGTGTTGGGGGGATATGATATTGTATGTTTTCTGATTATATCAATTGTACCATATTGTGCCAAAAACTGACCAATTGCATGAATGGTGGGGTTGTGGGCAAGAATCATAAGGTTATTTATATCATCAGGGGTGTTTTTTATTTCTTCGTATATGTCACCAATTGAAGCATTATATAAATTATCAAGGAAGATATTATTATCGCATTTTATATTTTTTGTAAGATATTCAAGGCTTTGTATTGTTCTTGATGCCGATGAGCATTTTATCATATCAACAGGCATATTATTAGATGTCATATATTTTCCTAAGGAAGAAGCTTGCTTTTTGCCGTTTTCGGTAAGTAGTCTTTCTTTATCAGGAAGTTCGAATGAGTTTTCTGCTTGTGCATGACGCAATAAATATAATGTTTTCATTTTTTACTGGATTTTTGTTGATTGCTAGTATTTTTTGATTT
>JALTZE010000073.1 GCA_027051315.1 Micavibrio sp. | reverse complement strand
ATATTATGTTACCTTAATTTCCTCATCAGTTTTTTCTGATATTATGTAAGTAAGATAAAACTCCAATTTGTGAAAGGGTTAAAATAAAAATGTCAGATAATTCTGACCGCAATAAGCTATTTTGTTTCGGCTTTGGATATGTATGCGATTATCTTGCATACTCATTAAAGCAAACTGGAAATTGGGATATTGCCGGAACCACAAGAAATAATGAAAAAAGAAGAATCTTAAGAAATAACAGAAAGATAGAAGCATATCTATTCAATAATGAACAACCTCTTGCCGACCCTTTATATTTTTTAGAAGATGCAACACATATACTTGTATCAACCCCCCCAAATGATAAAGGCGACCCAACTTTCCTTATACATGGGGAGGATATAGCAAAATTAAAAAATCTAAAATGGATAGGCTATCTATCCACGATTGGAGTTTATGGCGACAGAAATGGTGGCTGGGTTGATGAAGATTCCGAAATAAGACCAAACTCCAAAAGAGGCTCTCGCCGAGCAAAATCCGAACAACAATGGCTTTCCCTACACAAAGAATATAACCTTCCATTACATATATTCAGGCTTGCAGGAATATATGGACCAGGAAGAAGTGCTTTGGACACCGTAAAAACTGGAGCAGCCAGAAGGGTGGATAAACCAGGACATGCCTTTAACAGAATTCATATAGATGATTTAGTTAATATCTTAATAGCTTCAATGAAAAATCCAAATCCAGGAAATATATATAACATAGCTGATGACCGCGCCACACCTTCACATGAAGTTATTGAATATGCATGTAACTTACTTAACATAGATGTACCTCCTCTTCTACCATATTCCGAGGCCGACCTCGCCCCAATTGCAAGAAGCTTCTACAAAGATAATAAACGTGTTCATAACGATAAAATAAAAAAAGAACTAGGAATAAAACTTCTTTATCCAGACTATAAATCAGGGCTAGAATCATGCCTTATAGCAGAGCAAAAACAAGCAAAACAGAACAATTAAATCAGCTAATACCTGAGATTACAGGACACATTAATGTGTCCTGAACCTAGAATGATAATCTTTTAGCTAGCTTAACCTGATTAAGTTTCGATATTTCATCAAATATATCTTCATCAATATTATCATCAAGCGATATAAGTGCTATTGCCTCATTTTCATTAGCTATCCTACCTAAACGAAAATCAGCAATATTATAGCCAGCTTCACCCAATATAGTTCCCACAGCCCCGATAAGACCAGGTGTATCATCATTTCTGATATATAGCATACTCTTTGATATTGTCGCTTCTATTGGAACATTCTCTACATTAACTATTCTAGGCTCTAATCCTGTAAATACTGTACCAGTTACATTTCTTGTTCTTTGCTCTGTTTCTACAATAACATTAATGGCACTATTAAATTCATCACAGTTTTCGCATCTTTTTTCTGATACCGATATTGCCTTACTCTTTGCAACTTCCTCTGCATTAACCATATTAACAATATCTGTAATTTCTCCCAATAATTTAGCCAATATAATATTTGTAAGAGGTCTTATATTAACTTCTGCAACATTACCAAGATATTGTATTTCTATCTTTTTTATTGCATGGTCAGTTATTTGCCCTGCAAAAGAACCAAGATTTTCTGCCAATTTCATATAAGGTCTTAACTTAGGAGCATCTTCTGCGGAAATAGAAGCAATATTTAACGCATTTTCTATCGCTCCTTCATTTAGATAATTAGAAATCTGTTCTGCAACTTGAATAGCAACATTAACCTGCGCTTCCTTTGTCGATGCCCCAAGATGCGGAGTACATGTAACTTTTTCATGACCAAATAAAATATTTTCTTTTGCTGGTTCTATCTCAAAAACATCAAGCGCAGCAGCAGCAACTTTACCACTATCCAGCGCATCTCTTAAGTCCTCCTCTATTATCAAACCGCCCCTTGCACAATTTATAATTCTAACCCCATCTTTCATTTTTGATATAGCTTTTTTATCAATCATATGAAGTGTCTTATCATTTTTTGGTACATGCAAAGTGATAAAATCAGAATTACTATATATTTCCTCAAGCTCTACTTTCTTTACCCCAAGCTGCCCCGCTCTTTCTTCACTTAAGAAAGGGTCATAACATATAATTTTCATATGCAAACCAACAGCACGATTAGCAACTATCGACCCTATATTGCCGCAACCAATAACCCCCAAAGTCTTACCATAAAGCTCAACCCCCATAAATTTTGATTTTTCCCATTTACCAGCATGAGTAGATAAGCTTGCCGCTGCAATATCTCTAGCACAAGCAAACATCATAGCAATAGCATGTTCCGCCGTAGTAATTGAATTACCAAACGGAGTGTTCATAACAATCACCCCCGCCGATGTTGCCTGCTTGACATCTATATTATCAACACCTATACCAGCACGTCCAATAACCTTGAGATTAACAGCACTATCCAAAATATCTTTTGTAACTTTGGTAGAAGAACGCACAGCAAGACCATCATACTCGCCTATAATTTCTTTTAATTCTTCAGGAGAAAGACCAGTTTTAACATCAACCTCAACTCCATTTTTCTTAAAAACTTCTTCTGCCAATGAGTCCATTTTATCGGCAATTAAAACTTTAGCCATTTTTTAACTCTCCCTAAAGAATATATCTATTTTCAAATATCTTGACTTGAAGTATGCACAATTATTATGCATCTTCAACTTGTTACTTTTATATGCTACAAAAATCCAAAGGAAATTTATTTTTCTTGAATTTTATAACGAAAAAAGGTTAAAAACCCCAAATGATTATAGATATTATAGCTTTATGTATTTTGTTAATCTCAGCGATTATTTCATTTCTTCGCGGTTTTATACGTGAGATTCTGACTATTATTGGAGTGGTAGGAGGAATAATAGCAGCCTTCCTATTTGGCTCTACGCTTGAACCTTCCATATATTCCATGATACTTCCAGAAAATTTTGAAGAAGGTGATAAGCTTTTTGATATGATTCCATATGACCTTGCCTCTACAATTATATCATATGGAACACTATTTATAATAGTTGTTATAATCTTATCGATAATCAGCCACTATCTATCACAAAGCGCCAGCGAATACGGATTAGGAGCAATAGACAGAACTCTTGGCGTAATATTTGGTATTGCAAGAGCAATCCTTATAATTGGTCTTTTATACCTCCCTGTTCATATTTTCTCAAGCGATGAAGATAGAAAAGAATGGTTCAAAGATTCTCAATCAATCGCCTATATTGAAATGACTTCAAACTACATATCATCATATATACCAGGCTTTGATAAAAAGGAAGAAGCCAAAGAAAATATCACAAAAGAAGCGCTAAAGAAAATTGATATGCTAAAAGATGAAACCAAAGAAAAAACCAAAAAAGAAGTAGAAAAAGAAATAGAAGGCTACAAAGAAGAAACCCGCGAAAAAATGGATGATTTATTTCAAAAACAAAATTTAAATCTAAACGAATAAAACAGGCAATAAAATGTACAAAGAAACAATTTTTGATGATGATAAACTCCATGAAGAATGTGGTGTTTTTGGTATATACAATAATAATGATGCCGCAGCCTTAACCGCTTTAGGATTACATGCACTTCAACATAGGGGACAAGAATCAGCAGGTATCGTTGCTTTTGATGGAGAAAATTTCAATATACATAAAGGACTAGGGTTAGTAGATAAAGTATTCAGAAAACCAGAAATTATGAAACAACTTAACGGGTCAATAGCAATCGGCCATAATCGTTATTCAACAACTGGTGAACCTTCAATACGTAATGTACAACCAATATATGCTGATTTAGCATTTGGTGGTTTTGCTCTTGCCCATAACGGCAACTTAACCAACGCAAATACATTAAGAAGCAAATTAGTCGAAAGAGGTGCTCTATTCCAATGCACCTCAGATACAGAAGTTATAATACATATGATGGCTTTATCGGTTCACAAAGACCCAGTGGAACGACTCATTGACGCACTAAGGAGCATTAAAGGTGCATATAGCCTGATAGCATGCGCAGAATCAATGATGATAGGTGTCAGAGACCCCCACGGCATCAGACCATTAATATTAGGAAAACTAGGTAAATCATATATACTTGCCTCAGAAAGCTGCGCCCTTGATATAATAGGGGCAGAATATATACGCGATATTGAACCAGGTGAACTTGTTGTAATAAATGAAAAAGGAATTATTTCACAAAAACCATTCGAAAATAAAAACGGAAGATTTTGCATTTTTGAATATATATATTTTGCCCGTCCTGATTCCATGATGGAAGGAAAATCTGTTTATGAAATGAGAAAATCTATAGGTGCATATCTTGCCAAAGAATCCCCTGTTGAAAATGCCGATATAGTTGTACCTGTCCCTGACTCAGGTGTTCCTGCTGCCATTGGATATTCACAAGAAAGCGGAATACCATTCGAACTTGGTATTATCAGAAATCACTATGTTGGAAGAACATTTATCCAGCCAACAGATGGTATACGACATCTTGGTGTTAAAATGAAACATAATGCCAATAAAAAATACATAGAAGGCAAAAAAGTAGTTCTTGTCGATGATTCAATAGTTCGTGGAACTACATCAAGAAAAATTGTCGATATGGTAAGAGAAGCAGGAGCAAAAGAGGTTCATGTGCGTATTTCATCTCCTCCTACAAAATATAGCTGTTTTTATGGTATAGATACCCCATCAAGCAAAGAGCTCATGGCTTATAAATTCGATACAGACGAGATATGCAAACAAATAGGTGCAGACTCACTTGCCTATATATCAGTTAATTCTCTTTACAAAGCCACAGGCGAAAAAGAAAGAAATCAAGATAACCCCCATTATTGTGATGCCTGTTTTACAGGCGATTACCCCGTAGATTTAACAGATTATAACAATAACAAAATTGATGAAAAAATCACGGTTCTTTGCGAAAAAGAAGCATCATAAAGGGGCATCACAAATGAAAAAAAAATTCGAAAATATGGTTGTACTAATAACAGGAGCTTCCAGAGGAATCGGATACGCAACAGCCATAGCATATGCAAAAGAAGGAGCGCAAATAATAGCATTAGCTCGTACAATTGGCGGGCTTGAACAGCTTGATGACGAAATAAAATCATTTGGAGGAATTCCCCCCGTTTTAATACCTGCCGATTTATCAAATATTGATAAGCTAGAATCTCTAGGTCCAACAATAGGACAAAGATTTAATCACATAGATATTTTTATATCAAACGCAGGAATGTTAGGAACTTTAGGTTCAATAGCCCGTGGCAAAATATCAGAAATGGAAAAAGTTCTTAAAGTAAATCTTCTTGCAAATTTTCAGCTTATAAGAACTCTTGACCCTTTATTACAAAATGCAAAAGAAGCACAAGCAATTTTCGTATCATCAGGGGCTGCACATGGTGATAGAGCATATTGGGGTGCATATTCTGTAAGTAAAGCAGGTCTTGAACAACTTGCACATATTTACGCTGCTGAAAACAGAACAACAAATGTAAAAATAGCCATAATTGACCCAAATCGTGTCAGAACAGATATGCGCGCAAAAGCATATCCAGGTGAAGACCCACAAACACTTCCCCCACCCGAAGAAATAATTGATAAATTCTTCTATCCAGAATTTATATAAAATCTATCATAAATCATGATTTCTTGGTGATATCTTTTCAGATAATCTATTATTAGGTAGTTCAACCACTTCACACAAAGCTTCCATAAATTTATCATTCATATTTCTTTTAATTTCTGATTTAACATCATCTCCCAAAGCAGGATTCACCGTAATAATCATACCAGATTCTGAAACTCCCCCCTCCATATTACGAAAATGGAGCCTAACAGCCCGCCATTCAGTAGGCATTTCACCGTCTTTTTTAACAATTCTACTAAAATAAATTTCTCTATTATCCGAATTATCTATTTTAGTAAGCGGCTCCATACCATTAAGCAAATCTTTAGAAGCCAATACAAAATCTTCTATTTTCCATGGCAAATCATCAGATTCCTTATGAAAAAATAAAGCAGGGACATCTCCATAAGTTACAACTGGCATTTTTAGCTCATGCCCAATCGAAAATTTTGCTTCCATATCAATTACCCATTAAAAACTTGTTATTTGCTATACTACAGTATATTAATTACCCGAAAATGTTTAATAATTAATGAAAATACTATAAAAATTAGATAGTTATAAAACTTCTTAGGAGACGAATCATGGGTGCAGCACCACAAGCAATAGAACAAGACTATAAAGTAAAAGATATATCACTAGCTAAATGGGGTAGAAAAGAAATAGAAATAGCAGAATCAGAAATGCCAGGTCTGATGGCAACACGCAAAGAATACGCAAAAGAACAACCCCTAAAAGGAGCAAGAATAGTCGGCTGCCTTCATATGACAATCCAAACCGCTGTTTTAATAGAAACTCTTACAGCCTTAGGTGCCGAAGTAAGATGGTCTTCATGTAATATATTTTCAACACAAGACCACGCAGCAGCAGCAATAGCAGCAACAAATATTCCTGTATTCGCATGGAAAGGTGAAACAGAAGAAGAATATGAATGGTGTATAGAACAAACTATAAAAGGACCTAATGGCTGGACTCCTAATATGATACTTGATGATGGCGGTGATTTAACAAAAATAATGCATGAAAAATATCCCGAACTTATGAAAGATATCAAAGGAATTTCCGAAGAAACAACAACAGGAGTTCTTCGCCTTCATGAAATGGCAAACGCAGGTAAATTAATGGTTCCCGCAATCAATGTAAATGACTCGGTAACAAAATCAAAATTTGATAATAAATATGGTTGCCGTGAATCTCTTGTTGATGGTATCCGTCGCGCTACAGATGTTATGCTTGCTGGGAAAGTTGCCGTAGTCGCAGGCTATGGCGATGTTGGTAAAGGTTCTGCAGAGTCACTAAAATCACAAGGAGCAAGAGTAATAGTAACAGAAATTGACCCTATATGTGCTCTTCAGGCCGCGATGGAAGGTTTTGAAGTAACAACAATGGAAGAAGCCGTAAAAGAAGGCGATATCTTCGTAACTACAACGGGTAATAAAGACATTATTACAGTAGACCATATGCGTGAAATGAAAGACCGTGCAATTGTATGTAATATCGGTCATTTTGATAATGAGATTCAGATTGAACCACTTCGCAATATGAAATGGACAAATATCAAAGAACAAGTTGATGAAATTGAATTTCCTGATGGCAAACGTATAATAATGCTAGCAGAAGGTCGCCTTGTGAATTTGGGCTGTGCCACAGGTCACCCAAGCTTTGTTATGTCTGCATCATTCACAAATCAGACACTCGCCCAAATAGAGCTATGGAACAATCATGATAAATACGAAAACAAAGTATATGTACTTCCAAAACATCTTGATGAAAAAGTTGCAAGACTACATCTTGAAAAACTAGGAGTAAAACTAACAAAAC
This sequence comes from Micavibrio sp., assembly GCA_027051315.1. Classification (GTDB taxonomy): domain Bacteria; phylum Pseudomonadota; class Alphaproteobacteria; order Micavibrionales; family Micavibrionaceae; genus JALTZE01. The sequence goes on along the minus strand of JALTZE010000073.1, from coordinate 12,842 downwards.
TTACAAAAGAACAAGCCGATTATATCGGAGTAAACCAAGAAGGCCCATTCAAATCCGATAGCTACAGATATTAATAATAATTATTAAGAATTTAAAAACTCCTTCCAAAACCGAAGGAGTTTTTTTCTTTCTGTGATATTTGAAACTAGAGTTAAATCTCACTCATTCGAAGAATGATGTTCCATCTCAATATAAATAGAAACCCATCCAGGAATATCACGTAATCTTTTAGGTGGACGAATTGGATTATGTGATTTTGGTAAAGGCTTTTCCATTAACTCATAATAACGCCTCAAATGTTTAAGCTTTCTTTTAAGCTTATTAATAGCAACATCAGGCGACCGTGCAAAGGCTTTTGCCTCTGGCAAAGATGGTATAGATGCACTATATATTTCCGTAAGTTCGGTGCCTAAATTTTCACTGTCATCAATATATTTTATATATTCATCTTTTTCTGATGACTCATATATCGGCACGCACTCAACCCAATATCCGGTTGTTGGCATATGCCTCCCCTAACGCTACAATTTTCATGACTTGCATTAAGTATATAACACAAAAATAAGAAAAAGTATATTATTTTATTATAACACACTTAACATAATAGTAGACTTATAGTCTGTAATTAATAAAATTATACTTGGCTATTTACTACTTGACAAAGATAAGAAATTTGAACTAATCGGTACAGCTGATATTAGCTGGAGCAAAGCAGAAATCAAGTTAACAATACCAGGAGTTGGCTATGATAGCGGTGATGAAAGACCTTTTCTGCCAAATTCCATAACATAAAATCAGAACAACAAAACTCTATACAACTATTTCTGGATTTATTATTTTAGTATAATAAAGACCTGCGATTATCTTACCCTCTACCCTTGCATAATATGGATTCCTTCCAAATTCTTTAAATCCTCTCGCTTCATAAAGTGATATAGCTGCTTTTTGCGTTTCTCTTACATCAAGATTGATAACACTAAACCCATCTTCAATTGCAATTTCTTCTGCTTTTTCTAAAAGTTTAGAAGCTACTCCATACCTTCTTGCCCATGGTGTAACAAAAAGGGAAGTAAGCTGAACAGCAAAATTCTGCGCTTCATTATTCTTTGGTGGAGCTATTAAAATAGCCGTACCACATATCACCCCATCAAGCCTTGATACTAATAAGGTTCTCGTCGGTATAGTAATAATACCATGCCAATATCTTTCCATTATGTCCCGTGCCGGAAGTTTCACCCAACCAAATCCACCCCCGCTTGCTATTGCCGCATCAGTAGCATCACATAAATCATTCATATCATTTACAGATAGCTCACCTGTAACTTTCTCAATAACAACTTCAGGTTTATCAGAAAGTTTTATTGCATTCCCATCGCTCATAACAGCCTCCAATGCTAATGAATATATTTTTATTTTAGCATAAAATAATAAACAAATATGAAATTTATATTCTATTTTCTATTTGAAATTAGCTATATATCAGTAATTAATAGTTGTATCAACTAAAAATCATAACCTAATCAATAACTTACATAAATAAGAAGAAATACTTACGATTCTACCATAAAATCAAAGAACAACTATAGTATGTATTAATAAAATAAGAAATCTATATTACCGCAATAATTATTTTAATATCGCCATAAAGCTTTTCTACAGAAATATCTTTAATATCTTTACACTCGATAGAAATATCAGCCTCTTTTTCCACTTCTATCACGGCAAAAGCATCTTCTGAAATCCAACCAGAATTTTTTAATGAATCAATAGCAGGAAGCACAAGCCCCTTCTTATAAGGAGGGTCAAAAAACAAAAGACTGGCCTTTTCAATATTATCAGGCTTTTTATGAATTTTTGTACTATCTTTTTTAATAAAAATACATTCATTAAAAACACCAAGATTATCTGAATTCTCTTTGGCAAGATTCAAAGATTTTATATCTTTATCGATAAAGATTGATGATTTTGCACCATGTGAAATAGCCTCTAACCCCAAAGCACCCGTACCACAAAAAGCATCTAATACAACTGCTCCATTAACCATGCCCCTAGAATTTAACATATTAAATACAGCTAATCTTATTTTATCCGTAGTAGGTCTTATATCCCTACCTTTGGGGGTGCTTAACTTTCTTCCACCCAATTTTCCACCAGTAATTCTCATAAAAAAGCCCGCTATCTATTCAGGCTTTCATTAATAACGTTATTTATCATTACATTCAACGCAATCTTTCACGTGATATAAACACAATATTCTTCTTACGATTTTTTACACTTGCCAATAGCTTATTCAAACGCCACTCATGATAATTTATATTTTCAATCTTCTCTGTTTTCATTACATATCTCCATATCGTTATTTACGTAATATTATAACACAATAACCGATATGTAAGCTCTGCCTAATAAACATAGCAGAGTTGCAAAAACTATTATCCTCAAAAATATCCATATAAATATAACTCCTTGCCTGTTTTGCTATACTAGGTTAAAATCCAAATCCCTATAATATAAAAAAGATTTAATTTATGGCAGAATCACTAGAAAAACTTAGTTTCGAAGATGCTCTAGCAGAGCTTGAAAAAATAGTATCCAATTTGGAAACAGGGAAAACAGGGCTTGAGGAATCCATATCTTCATATGAACGCGGTATTGCCCTAAAAAAACACTGCGAAAAAAAGCTGAAAGAAGCACAAGAAAAAATAGAAAAAATTACAATTAACGAAGATGGCTCTGCACATACAGAAGCCTTCACAGAAATATAATAAGGAGCAAATAAATGGTTCCCTCGCATCGCGAAGCAAGCCCGGAATTACAAGAGGCAATGGACGAAACCGCAGAAAGAATAAATAAAACCATTGAAAAACTACTTCCTAACAATGAGTTGCCTGAATCAGAACTATTCAAAGCCATGCGCTATGGCTGCCTTAATGGTGGCAAAAGGCTGCGCCCACTTATGGTCATGGAATCATCAAAAATATTCAATGTTGACCCTTCATGCGCCAGAAAAGTTGCTGCTGCACTTGAAATAGTTCATTGCTACAGCCTGATTCATGACGACCTTCCTGCAATGGATAATGCAGATAAAAGAAGAGGAAAACCAACTCTGCATAAAAAATTTGACGAAGCAACAGCCATACTTGCGGGCGATGCTCTCCTTACACTGGCTTTTGAGATACTTTCAGACCCCGAAACCCATGAAGACCCCAGAGTAAGATGCTCTTTGATAAGTAAACTTGCCCAAGCAGCAGGAGGGCACGGAATGTGCGGAGGTCAAATGCTTGACCTACTTGGTGAGAAACAGGAACTTGACCTTGGTACCATTAGTCGCCTGCAAAGAATGAAAACAGGAAAATTAATAGCTTTTGCCTGTGAAGCAGGTGCAATATTGGGAAGGGCAAGCGAACCACAACACAAAGCCCTGTCAAATTATGCATATGACCTTGGGCTTGCTTTCCAAATAACCGACGATATTCTTGACGTAGAAGGTGATGAACTTGAAACAGGTAAAGATAACGGCAAAGACTCAGAAGCAGGAAAATCAACATTTGTTTCAGAAATGGGGATAGAAAACGCCAAAGCAAGAGCAGAAATGCTGGTTAATCAAGCAATTAGGCATCTTAGAATATTCGATAATAGAGCAAAAATGCTTATAGAATTAGCTAACTATGTCCTCCAAAGAAGAGCATAACATCAAAAAATAACCAAAGCCGCAATTTTTATTGCGGCTTTTTCTTATTCTGCTAGGATTCAACATAGAAGCTATTAAAGCTAATAATAAGAAAAGAAAATACAACTACCACACTAAAAATATTCGCTATTTGTCATTAAAAACCATTATTCTTTGAAACATGAAAACAAAAATAAAACAAAATATATTCAAAAATATAATAGATTGCTTTTCTGGCACGGCAAATAAACAATTGCTTGAAAAGGCTATACTACAAGCAATATTAGAAAATTCGGATGATGATTATTGTTGTCTAATAAATAATAAATGTGAATTTATAAGCGAAGGCTTTAAAAAATTTATAAACAAAGAAACATTATCAAATATCGAAGAACTCAGCAATTACGTAAGCTTTGAAGATAAATCAAAAATCATAACTATAAAAGAGCAAATACAAAGTAAAGGCAAAGCCTTTCCCATAAAAATCAAAAATATCAAAGGCAATCAAATTTTTCGCCTAACTATTTCAAAAGATGAAAATACAAATTCAATCATATTTTGGTTAAAAAACATAACCAAAGAAGAAACATCAAAACGCAAAACAGAATCACTAATATCAAAAAGCAAAGAAGAAATAACCCGCCTAGAAGCAGCATTAAATAAACTTCCCGCTCCAATATGGATAAGAAACTCTTCATCAGAATTAATCTGGGTAAATGACGTATATAACGACGCCGTATCAACTAATTTTGAAGAAACCCTAAAAAATCAAAAAGAACTTCCCATAAGCGGCAGTAAAAAGAAAAGCCAAAAATCCATAAAAGAAATGGCAAAAGAAGCATGGGAAACAAATAAAATAATAATTGATAAAAAACACATGATATCAGAAGGAAAAAGAAAGCTTTTCTCAATAAGAGAAATCCCCATAAAAGAGCTCAATATTACTTTGGGACTAGCCCGTGATATAACAAGAGAAGAAGACCTGGAATCAGACCTAAACCGTTACGCAGCAGCAAATAAAGGTATGCTAGAACAATTAAGAACAGCAATAGCAATATTTGACTCCTTTCATAAAATAGAATTTTACAACACAGCCTTTGAACAATTATGGAATTTAGAAGGACAATGGCTCAACACCCACCCCAAACTTGGGGAAATAATGGAAAAACTTCGTGAAAGCAGAAGATTACCCGAACAAGCCGATTTTAGAAGTTTCAAGAAAAGCTGGCTTGATATGTTTACAACATTAATCGGAACTCACGAAGAAATGCTATATCTTCCCGATGGCTCTGCACTAAGAATGCTTGTCGTTCCCCATTCAATGGGTGGACTTATAATGACATTCGAAGATGTAACAAGCAGGCTAGAACTTGAATCATCATATAATACACTAGTAGCAGTACAAAAAGAAACAATCGACAATCTAGCCGAAGGAGTAGCTGTTTTTGGGTCAGATGGCAGGCTCAAATTATGGAATCCTGCTTTTGCAAAATTATGGATATTAAATCCCGAAGATTTAGATTGCGAACCACATATAACTAATCTAGCGGATAAAATCGCATCATCTTACCCAAAAGAATCTCAGGAAAAAATAAAAGACAACATAAAAGCACAAGCATTAAACCGCAACGAAGAATCAGGCAGAATGGAGGGAAGAAACAATAAACTTATTGATTATTCTACTGTCTCCTTACCCGATGGCGGGGTTATGGTAACCCATATAGATGTAACAGATAGTGTAAAAGTAGAAAATGCTCTAAGAGATAAAAACGCCGCCCTAGAAGCAGCAGAAAGACTAAAATTAGACTTTCTAGCAAATGTTTCATACCAACTTAGAACCCCTCTCAATACTATCATGGGATTCTCAGAAATTCTTAGTAATGAATATTTTGGTTCTTTAAACGAAAAGCAAAAAGAATATAGCCAAGGCATAGAAGATGCAGGAAAAAGACTATTATATTTAATAGACGATATACTTGACCTATCAACGATAGAAGCGGGATATCTAGAACTTAATTTTGATGATATGGATATATACAAAACCCTATCTTCAGTACATGAGCTAACAATAGATTGGGCAAGAAAAGAAAAAATAGAAATATCATTAAACTGCAAAAAAGATATAGGCAAAATATCAGCAGATGAACAAAGAATAAAACAAATAATAATAAATCTTATCCGCAACGCCATTGTTCATACACCAGAAAATGGCAAAATTGAAATAGGCGCAACCAAAGACTCAAATAAATTACATATTTATGTATATAATGATGGAAAATCGATAGATGAAAAAGACCAGCAAAAAATCTTTGAACCCTTTGAAAGGTCATCCGACCAAGAAGCTATAAATACACAAAATAAAGGGGCAGGACTAGGTCTTACTTTAGTCAAAAATATAACTGAACTTCATGGGGGCAGGGTGACCCTTGAAAGCTCCGAAGGACAAGGAACAACATTCACCATAAATTTACCAATCAAACAAAACAAAGCATAAAATAAACAACCTAAGATTCTAGTATAATATCTTAATAACCAAATATTCTATCGGTAGATAGATTTCACTGTATATCTTATTATCTATGAATTTAAACGATTAACACACCAAATAATACTTTTCCACACACATCTCTACCAACCATTCAACAACCCAAGATTCTACTAACCAGTAGGCATATATTTTTATATGGGTTATGTATAATTCACTTCTTATTCACATATGGCTTTTGTTTCGTAACTTCCATCAACTTTTTTGCTGCCTATAATTACAATTTCTTTATCAAATTTGGTATAGCAAGAAAATATAGGAACCAATGTACGTATAGTAAGTTCAATTCTCCTACCATCATAAAAAGGTCCTTTTGTACAAAATTCTGCAAATTCTCCTGCTGGAATTCTGAAATTAGAACGATGCCTTCCCTTACTTCCATCAGCAAGAATATCATAATCCGTAGCAACACTCCCCATCACACTATATGAAGCCATATTGCGAACTCTTCCACATATAGGATTATCACTATATTTACTATTATCTACATCACTGGTTATATCTTTTCCTTTTATAGATATATTAGGAATAGGATTCTGATTTTTATTAATATCGGATATCGGAAATTTATCTTTCTTAAATTTTGCTTCAAGGTCAATATTCATTCTGTCATCCACACTGACCTGAGCATAAACCACAAAAGGAAGAAATAAAAATAATGATAGAAAAATAATTAACTTCAACTAGCAACCCCCTTGCTTGTACTATATTCCATATGCATCTCCACATCGGGATTAATATGCCTATAAACACTATGAGCAGCCGAGGCAGCCTCAGCAAAACCAGTCAGAATAAGTTTAAGTTTATGCTCATATGTGGCAACATCACCTATGGCAAAAACCCCTTTTATATTTGTTTCCATAGTTGTTTTATTTACTTTTACATGATTACTATCAATTTCTATACCACATTGTGCAATCGGTCCAATATCCATTGATAACCCGTAAAATGGCAGTAAAATATCAGCAGATATCAACCTATCATTACCATCAATATCAGACACAATAACAGATTTTAATATACCATCACTACCTTCAAGAGATTTAAGCTGGTACGGAACTATTTTTTCTATTACCCCATCATCACATAACTTATCAAGTTTCCTTACAGATTCAGGGGCAGCTCTAAATTTCCCCCTTCTATGTACTATATAGAGATTTTCAACAACATCACAAAGTGATAAAGCCCAATCAACGGCACTATCTCCCCCACCTGCTACTACCACATTCTTGCCCCTAAATTGCTCTTTTGATCTGCATGAATAAAAAATAGATTTACCCTCAAAATCTTCAATATTATCAAGCGGTGGTTTATTAGGACCAAACGCCCCACCCCCAGCAGCCACAATGACGCATCTGCACCTTATTTGAGTTCCTTTTGAAGTCACCACCAAAAATTCACCACCATCTAATCCTTGAATATCAATAACTTGCTGCCCTAAATGATAAATAGGAGAGAAAGGTTCAGATTGTTTCTCAAGCCTCTGAATTAGATTTGCCGCCTCTATTTCTGGAAAAGCAGGAATATCATATATTGGCTTTTCTGGATACAAAGCCACACATTGCCCTCCAATATGGTCTAGAGCATCTACAACATGGCATTTAAGCCCTAACATTCCACATTCAAAAATCGCGAACAAACCTACAGGCCCAGCACCAATAATTACAACATCTCTTTCTTCAAATTCTTGATTATCCATTTAAAAACCCTTATGTAAGATAACTATGACATCATATATCTCAAATAGTGAAAAAGAAACAATAAATATAGCTCATAAATTTGCATCATCTTTAAAAAAAGGCGATGTCATATGCTTGTATGGTAATCTTGGCGTAGGCAAATCTGTATTTGCCCGTGCCCTTATCAGAAAACTTACAAATAATCCAGAAGAAGAAGTACCAAGCCCGACCTTCACACTCGTACAAACATATGGCGATAATATTTTTCACTATGATTTATACAGAATAGAAGACCCCGAAGAAATATGGGAATTAAATTGGGAAGAAGCAATATCAGATTCTATAACTTTGGTAGAATGGCCTGAAAGATTGGGATATCTTCTACCAAATAAGCATATTCGCATTGATATAACTCAAAGCTCAGATATGATTCAAAGAATCATAAATATCAGGGCAATAAATGAGCAAAAAAGAAAAAATAGATAAGGCTTTTATTCTTGCGGCAGGTTTTGGAACTAGACTCCGCCCCTATACTAATAAAATTCCAAAACCTATGGTTTCCATAGCAGGAAAGCCCATCATTCACCATATTATTGATAAATTAAAAAAATCTGGAATTACTGAAATAACAGTAAACACCCATTATAAAAATAAAATAATAGAAGATTTTCTATCGAATATAGATTCACCAAGAATCAGAACTTCATATGAACCTGATATATTAGACACAGGTTTAGGAATTAAAAAAGCACTAGATAATTTCGATAACAAGCCATTTATAATTATAAATGGTGATGCCTTTTGGGAAGATAAATCAGAATCAACAATCACAAAATTAATAAATAAATATGACACAAATTCAGATTTGCTTTTATTGCTCCAAGACATAGACAAAATCACAACATCAAAAGCAGTTGGCGACTATGATATTATAAACACTAAACCACATCTTAACCCCAATAAAACTGGCTCATATATGTTTACAGGGATAAGAATAGCCCACCCTCGCCTTTTCAACAATACTCCAGATACTCCCTTTTCCTTTCTTGAACTCATGAAAAAAGCGGAACAAGAAAATAAATTATCAGCCCTAATAAACCCAAATATCTGGCATCATATAAGTACTCCAGAAGACCTAATAAAGATAAATGAGGTATATAATGGGTAACATATACAACATACCAGCCGACTGGAATTTTACCGAAAGCCTTGCTCTAGGCGTTATGGATATAAGCGGCGGTAAAACAGAAAATCTTTCCGCAATAAAAATACTACTTCCAACCAGAAGAGCATGCCGAGAATTAAGAAACGCATTCTTAAAAATCACCAAAGGAAAAACAATCATACTTCCCTCTATGTATCCTATCGGCGATTTAGATGCAGAAGAGCTAGAACTTAGAATAAGTGGAAGTAATAATAACAAAAAAATAATAGAAATACCCCCTGCCATATCTGATTTAAGAAGGCAACTTCTCCTTGCCACCTTAATCAAGAAACTTCCCCAACACACAGGAAATACATCACAAGCCATAAAACTTGCAGCAGCATTATGTAAGCTAATGGACCAAATATACGCAGAAAATCTTTCACTTGCCGACATGGATAAATTAGTTCCAGAAGAATTCTCAGAACATTGGCAAATAACTCTGAATTTCCTAAAAATATTAAGCACAAGCTGGCCAGAAATCTTAAAAGAACATAATGTAATAGATGCCGCAGATAGAAGAAACCGCATATTAAAAGCTCAATCCGACTTTTGGCAAGAAAACCCTTCAACTACCCCTATAATAGCAGCAGGTTCAACAGGAACCATACCCGCTGTTTCCAACCTGCTTAAAACAATATCCTCCCTACCAGAAGGTATGGTTATAATACCTGCACTTGATGATAATATTGATAATGAATCATGGCAATTTCTTGAACCAACTCACCCTCAATATGCTATAAAAAATCTACTTAATCATATAGGAATAGACAAAGAAAAAGTCAAAACATGGCAATATGAAGCCAAAGAAACAAACCCAAATTGGCACAAACAATATAATAAACAATTCCATAAAATACTTGCATCAGAAATAATGCGCCCTAGCCAAACCATAAATAAATGGAAAGACATACATATAAATAACTTCAAAGAACAAATAAAAAAGAAAGATATACTAAAAATTGAATGCGAAAATGAACAAGATGAAGCGACTCTAATATCAATATTAATGAGAGAATCTTTAGAAGACCCTGACAAAATATGCGCCCTTGTAACTCCAGATAGATTTTTAGCAAGAAGAGTAGCGGCATCTTTAAAAAGATGGAATATAAATATAGACGACTCAGGGGGGTACAATCTCTCAGATTCCCTAATTGGGAGCTATCTAAGATTAATTTGGCAAGCTTTAATCGAAGAATTTACACCATCAACTCTCCTTCCCCTGTTAAAACATAAAATTACTTCAGGTCTAAATATCTCAAAAAATTTCAGGTCAGATATACGCCTTCTTGAGAAATATCTTTTAAGAGGAAAAGCACCAGATGAAAAAGGAATAAATGGTCTAATCAAACATCTTGAACAAAAAAGGCTGGATAAATATGCACCTCTAACAAAGAGCATAGCGTGTCATATAGAAAATTTTCTGAAACAGCTTGAACCAATATTTAAACAAAACAGATTCATTATCGATTCACCCAAACCATTGGAATCATGGATAGAATCACATATAAAAATTGCCGAGGATTTAGCCACAACCCAAGACCAGAGCGGTGCAGAGATACTATGGTCAGGTGATGCGGGACAAGCAGCTTCTCTATTTTTTACGCAACTCATCGAAGAGTCACAAAATCTTCCCAATGTAACCGCAAAAGAATATTTTGATATAATCCAGACCCTAATGAAAAACATTATGGTTAGACCAAAATACGGTACACATCCAAGACTTATAATAATAGGACTTATGGAAGCAAGGCTATATCATGCAGACCGAATGATATTAGCAGGACTAAATGAAAATACATGGCCGCCGGAAGCCGCGCCAGACCCATGGATGTCCCGCCCCATGAAAAAAGAATATAATCTTCCACCTCCAGAAAGAGTAATAGGAACAGCAGCACATGATTTTGTATCATGTTTTTGTGCAAAGGAAATATTTCTAACCCGCTCAAAAAGACAAGGGGACGCTCCATCTGTTCCATCAAGATGGCTACAAAGACTTGATACTGTAATTAAAGCCGCAGGAATGAATCCTGAAATAATAAACAGTAACTATCATAAAAAATTACTGTCATATCTAAATTCTAATAATAAAGAGATACAGCCAGCTAAAAGACCTTCTCCCTGCCCTCCTGTAAAAAACAGACCAAAAAAATTATCCGTAACACAGATAGAAAAATGGATGATTGACCCATATTCAATATATGCAAAACATATTCTAAAGCTTAACTGCCTTGACGAAATCGAAGAAGAATCCGATGCAGCAGAATTAGGAAACGTTACCCACGAAATATTAGAAAGATTTATTACAACAAATAAAACAACCCTACCAGATAACGCTACAGAAATTATGGAAAATATAGCGTTTGAAATCTTAGGAAATAAACTATTCGAAAAAAGTAAATGGATATTCTGGAAACAAAGATTCGATATAATGGTATCATGGTTTACGGAAAATGAAAAAGATAGAAGAAAAAAATACACCCCACTACTTCTGGAGCAAAAAGGTTCAATAATGGTAGGTCATGACACTGCAAAAATAACCTTAACAGCCCGCACAGACAGAATCGACCTATCAATAGATGGGCAACTGTCGATAATTGACTATAAAACAGGCACTCCACCAAAAAAACAAGAAATTATATCAGGAAGGAAACCCCAATTACCATTAACAGGGTTAATAGTTGAAAATGGTGGGTTCAAAGAAATTCATGACCCAAAAATAGCATCACTAGAAATCTGGGAAGTAAGTGGCAAAGAAAATAGCGGTGAAATCACCTCCATAGATAATGAAAAAAACAACAATAAGGTTCAAGAAGTCATATCAGATGCAAAAGAGGCTCTTGAAACCCTAATAACAGAATTTGCAAATGAGCAAACACCTTATTACGCAACCCCTAATCTATCTTCTATAAAAACCAATGCTTACCTTGAATATAATCACCTAGCCAGAACAAAAGAATGGGCCGATATAAATGGAGATATATCATGACAACTGCAAATATCCTGACACATAACCAAAATAGCAGTAACACCCAGCAAAATAATGACCCATCCATCCCACAAATAGAAGCAAGCACCCCAGATGCATCAGTATGGGTCGGAGCATCAGCAGGTTCAGGGAAAACCAAAGTTTTAACAGAAAGAGTAATAAGATTACTATTACCACGCCAAAATGGACTATCAGGAACTGCCCCCCATAAAATATTATGTCTAACATTTACAAAAGCTGCTGCCGCAGAAATGGCAGTAAGAATAAATAAAATATTAGCAGATTGGAGCATTATTGACAAAGATTCACTAAGATGCAAATTAGGTTCACTACTCGGAGTTGACCCAACAAAAGAACAATTAGATGAAGCACCAAAATTATTTGCAAAAGTCATTGATTGTGCTGGCGGATTAAAGATTATGACAATACATTCTTTTTGTCAGTCAATATTAAGTCGCTTCCCCCTTGAAGCAAACATACCTCCTAATTTTGACATAATATCTGATGAGCAATCTAACAATATGTTAATTAAAGCAAAAAATAAAATATTATCAAACAATTCACATAACAAGGAGATATCTCTTGCTATCAATAAACTTGCTATAACAGTAAATGAACAACAATTCATAGAAGCAATAGAAAAATACATAATAGCTAAAAGAAGAAAATTAAAAGAATTCACAAAAGAAAATCCAGACACTTCATTATATGAAAAAATCTATAAAAATAATCTTGGCATAGATGAACATATAGAG